>NZ_ALKJ01000001.1:0-8643 GCF_000292995.1 Porphyromonas sp. oral taxon 279 str. F0450
ATCCTTCTCAGCCTTCGTCCCTTTGAGTGGAAGCTGAAGCTGCTTCACATGATAAGCCGACAAGCGACCTACCTGCCGCTGAGCCTCACGAAGCCCGGTAGCATCCGAATCATAGAGGAGGATGATATGCCGAAAACGCAGCTGTAAACTCTCAATGATCCGCTCGGGAATCTGCGCAGTTTCGCTATTGAAGCAAATCGCATGGAAATGCCGAGCGGAAAGCGAGAGAACGTCTTTCTCTCCTCCCGTAATGAAGAGCATATCGCCTTTACTGGGGAGCTGCTCCATCCCGAAACAATAGGGACTGGGCATTCGCCCTCCATAGAGAAAGCGCATCTTCGAGCTGTTGGGGCGATAAACCTTAATGTAGCCATTACCGATATAAGCATAGATAGGCTCCGTAGGACTAGCTTTCAGCTCATAAGGTTTGCCCTCCTTCGTCTGGCTCCTATAGCTCTTCAGCGAGCGCACTCGAAAGCGTCTGAGGGTATCTTCATAGATACCATAATGCGCCCAATAAGCCAAGAGCCCATCATCAAAAGGCTGAATCTCGAAGCTATAGGGGAGCTCATCCTGGACTGGCTCACTCAGCGTAGAAGCACGCTGCCCCTCAGGAGCAATAGATTTCTTGATCTGCTCTCCCGCAAGGATACGAAGCCCCAGCTCCCCAACAATCAGCTCTAGGAGATCACGAAAGCCCGTTCTCAGATCGATACCCCGTAACTGTGCTACAAACCAAAAGCAATCCCCCGCATAGGAGGGATCGCCATGGTCGTAGTACTTATAGGTCGACGATTTCTTGTCATAGTAGATATGACAAGACGCTCGCCTATCATCATAGAACGGACTCCGGAAATTACGATGTAGATTGACCTCAAACCCCAGATAGTGACTGAAGATAGTGAGGCCTTGATCCGTCAAGGCTAATACCTGCTCTTTCTCTATCATGATGGGGATCATCGTTCTGAAGTGAGACAGCTCGAGAGGATAAGCTTATCCTTATAGCGCAAAAGACGATCCAGAAGCTCGTCATTACGCATACCCGAGATACGCAAGCGGTTACAGCGAGCGCAGATAAGCAGAGACTTATAGAAGTAGCGCACATCCCCGCTCTCCGTATAGCGGAAGCGAACCAGGTTCTTCTTGCGCCAACGATACAGGGTCGACTCAGAGACATTCAAAGTCTCTATGAGATCCTTCGTAGACATCTCGAGCTCATCATCGATGTCTTGCAGGAGGTGTGTGGTACGCTCTACATACTGCTCAATTCGATTAAGCCGGTCTATCAAATCCTGATAGGCACTGCTCTCCATAGAGATTACTTCCATTACTTCAGTTGCGTTGTGACAAATTCAATGTGGCCACCCTCCTCTGCGAGCAGTTGCTCAACAAGACGCTTGAAGCTTGCTCTATCGTAGGCTGAGATCTCAATCTTGCCTACTGGCTTGGAAACTTCAGCTGGCTCATTTGCGCTGAATGCAAGAACCTCGTGGACAGTGATGTCCAAGAGTGAGGCGTACTCGAAGAGCTTGTCTATACTAGGGAACTTTCCCTTAGACTCCCAGCGTGAAATGGTGCTGGAGGAAACGCCCAGTTTGACAGCAAGATAGTCTTGCGAAATCCCTTTATCCTGGCGAGTGGATCTTAGGTGCTCGAGTAACTTTTTCATATACTCAAAGTTATAAACGCATCCGAGCTCAACCAACCCGTTTCGTGCAAGCTTGTGCGCCCAATGCAAGAGGTCTTGCATCAGATGCAACATGATGCTATGTCGGGCTGCAATGGGACCAACATAAGATAGGGACTGAGCAGGTCTTTTCAGCATAAGTGCACGTGAATTTTCCCTAGCTACCCAGGAGACACTGGTGCACGGTGCAAGCCCCCTATATATAGGGCTTGCACCGTGCACCAGACTGTGTAGCAGGGATCTGAGTAAATGCTTATTATAGAAGAGCTTTGCTTATCGTTCGTTTTTCTGTACCTTTGTAACTAGGAAAAGAGAGCTGTTGCGCTTTCAATAGTCCGTCAGAATGGTAGTCAAGAGTCGGTCAAAAAACTGCTACATTTTTGCTACACTACCGATTGACTGGATTAGATAGACATCTGTGATACAACGAGATAAAGGGGAATGGTACATTTCCCTCTCTCTCCGCAATAAAGGGTGTAAATCAGCGAGTTATGCGATTTACACCCTTTTCTACACCCGGAAATATCTATAGCCTATAAGACGATAAACGAGCCCTTGGAGCTTCTTGATGGAGCCCAAAGGGCTCGGCTTATTTTCCCACATTCTCCTAATACATCCTCCCCCTTCCTGGGCTATTCGGGCGTGCTCATTTCGCCTATACATTTGCAGTGTCAGAGCTATTCAAGACCATGCTTGAAGACTCTCGAAGACTCATAAAGACACATTCAATTGGATTGACACCGCAACGTATAAGCAACTATGACACTACACGAACTCCTCGAGAAGCCCGTATGGCAGATGACGGGTGAAGAACTACTCTTCCTCACCCAACAGAAAGTAATGCAACCAGAGGGAGCAGAATCCGAGATGTCTTCAGCCAAAGAAGAAAGACACTTCGTTTATGGACTATCTGGGCTTGCCCGACTTTTTGGGTGTAGCCTCCCCACGGCCAATCGCATCAAGCAGAGTGGAAAGATCGATCGGGCTATCACGCAAGTCGGACGAAAGATCATCGTCGATGCAGACCTCGCCCTTGAGCTAGCAGGACGCAAATCAGGAGGACGCAGATGAATGCTTTCACCCAGTCCTGCGATCCATCACCCGATATGGAGGAGGTATGGAGACGCTCGCTCATCCGAGTAACAGACGAATTCACCCTCCCTCCCGTAGTGCTCCGTGTGGATGATGCAATCATTGGCACGCTGGGCAACTTCAGCGTCTCGACGGGGAAGGCAAAAGCCAAGAAGACCTTCAACGTCTGTACGCTGGTGGCGGCAGCCCTCATCAATGGCCAGGTGCTAGAATATCGAGCGAGCTTTCCTGAGACCAAGCGCAACATCCTCTACTTCGACACCGAACAAAGCCCATATCATTGCCAGCTCGTCATGCAGCGCATCTTACACTTGGCTGGACTTCCACTTGACCGTGAGCCCGAGTATTACACTTCAGCCACTTGAGAGCCATCGCTGAGCCCGAGATCCGTAGGGCCATCATTCGATTCGCTACGCCATCTACCACACCCCTGATGTAGGGCTCGTCATCATTGATGGCATCCGTGATCTTATGCATGACATCAACAGCTCCACTGAAGCTACCAAGCTCGTCGGAGACCTAATGCAATGGACAGGCGAGCAGAACATCCATATCCAGACGGTCCTTCATCTCAACAAGGGAGACGACAATGCACGTGGGCACATTGGCACTGAGCTAAACAACAAAGCCGAAAGCGTGCTACTTATTGCCAGAGATAATGCTGACGCTGATAGAAGCATTGTATTCCCGAGGGCTGACGCATAATGTTGCTCGGCGGGCAAACTTGCGTAGCTTGTTCCATCAACACTCACTTTTTTAAGCTATGGAATCCTCTAGCCTCATTAGCAGCCTCAGTCTAATCGACGACCACCGTAGCGATAAGAACAAGCGCTACCCGTTACCTCTCCTTCTTCTCATCGCCTTCTGTGCCAGCATCTCCAAGCATGACTCTTACACCAAGCATGACTACGCCCAAGCACACGAGGCCAGTCTCAGGGAGCTCTACAAGCAGCTCTTCGGGGAGGAGCTCGAGAGCATGTCCCCCCCCCACACACGACACGCTCAATCGAGCCCTGCAAGTCATCCCCCATCAGGGCTTCAAGCGAGCCTATCAGGACTGGAGCGCTGCCCTACTTCGGTGGAACGAAGAGACGCGGCAGATCTGTATCGATGGCAAGACTATGCGTGGCGTCAAGAAGCCCAGCCCTGACACTGAGTCGCACATCGTATCGGCCTATGCCCCTCATCTTCAGCTTGACCTCTCGGTAGGCACCGTGCCCGTCAAGCGCAACGAGCTGGACTCCATCCGTCAGCTTTTGGATGAACTATATGTTGCTGATGCTCTCATTTCCATCGATCCTTTGGGCTGCCAGCGGCAGGTCGCAGAGCAAGGCCTTGAGGTCGGAAGCCACTACCAGCTTCAGGTAAATAGCAATCAACCTACTCTACTCCAAGAGCTCGAAGATAGCTTACCGAGAACAAACAAGGGCTTCACATTCAACAAGAAGGAAGACCTAGGGCATGGGCGCATTGAGACGCGGCAGATGAAGAGCCTTCTCCTAAACCCCGAAATGCTAGAGGACTCCTACGCCTTTAAGGACTGGGCTGGGATCAAAAGCATCCACCAGCTTAGCCGTAAGCACTACGACAAGCGTTCGGGCAAGGAGACGATAAAGATCTCCTATTGTATTAGTTCGGTGGAAGATAGCAAGCGTGTCTTCCGAGCCATTCGTGATCACTGGAAGATAGAGAACCTGCTACATTACATGCTGGACGTGACCTCAGCGAGGACGGTTGGAGCAGGCCTGCAGGCGAAGGGGCCAAAAATATGGAGCTACTGGCCAAGATCAACCTCTTCATCCTGCAGCGCCTCAAGACGAAGCTCGGTAAGTCCATCCCGCACGTACAGATGCTGCTGGCCAAGCTCAACCCGCTACAGCTACTCAACCTAGAGCTCTAGTAAGGAAATACACGATTATGCGCCTGTCCGCACTAAAGAGCTAACATGAAGTGTGAATAATTATTTTTTTGTACCTTTGCAGTGCAATTGAAGAGGCCGGTCGCACTACAAAAGAAAAAATCGAGGATGGCCCATTATCTGCCCTCGCACTCTTTTCATTTTTGCTTTACTAGCACAAACGACACCTCTTCATCTTGGTAGCTATGCTCTCTGACCCATAGTGATCCCTGACGGATCAGCGAGAGAAGCAACTACCCTCTATGGAGTGATCCTAGGAGTCTTGTGCCAAGCTGTATAGCTCAAGGACTCTGAAAACAGAATCATACAGCAGTTATTAAACAACATTCAATGAAGAAAAGTATCTTAATGCTTGCTTCCCTGGCTCTACTCAGTGCTTGCAACAAGGAGAGCAATGAGCCTGCCGTACAGCAGGAACAGAAGGCCAAGAGTGGCGTAAGCATCTCCATGAGCGGACAGATTGAGCTCCCAGAACAGCTAGCTCGTGGTCTCGAATTCCAGCCCTATGATAAGAATGGACGCACGTCCTACACGCCGTTCTTTACTGACACGAGCATACCTGCGCTGGTCTGCTTCTACAATGAGGAGGAAGATAACACCACAGAAAACGCCCCGAATGTGATGCGTCAGATCGTACTTGACGTACACAATGAGCCCGGTCCTGGCGGTCGCATGATCAGCAAGTTCTACTTCAAGGAAAAGCTGATCGATACCAACGAAAGGCTCTTCCAGGATCACCTCAAACCTCATGCACGCCGAGACAAAGCCAAGGTCTACACCGATCCAGAAACCCTGAGAATGACGCTCATCGTAGGCTTCGAGGTGAAGGATGGCAACAATGCCTCCTGGGACAACCAGCCCATCTACAGCAGCGAGACCTTCTATGAAATCGGTACGAAGCTAGATCTAACTCAGCCCATCAACTACTGGGTAAATAAGCGTGCTAAGACAAACATCGCTCGTCCTATCTTCGCTGCATTCGACGTGAAGCCTTCTGCTGAGGTCGCTGACGGGATAATCGCCTTCTCTAACGTGAAGCTAACGATGGTCGGAACGATCATCAAGGCTACAATTACGAATAACGACTCTGACCCTCATAGAATTGTCGGTTTCAGGATTACAAATGTTGGTGGTAGCGCTCTAAATCTGGAAGCCCCCACTCGTGTTGAAATCCCCGACACCAGAAAGAAACGACTGGTTCCTCCAGCCATCGCTGCAAATGGAAAAACCACAGATGCCGTAACTGAGCACTTCATAACGTACGAATTCCCGCAAGAGCAGAAGATGACTCTTGGTAAAGATAAGTCAGCGGAGTGGCTGGTATACCTCCCTCTGAATAAGACTCAGTCTGGGGGACGCGCTGATGGACCTGTATTCGAAGTCATGTATGATCCGTTTGGTGCTAAACCCAAGTACGGTGTTAAGCAGAAGCTCAAGCCTCTGAAGCGTGATGGTCTGATCGTATCGCACGAGTTCAGGCTCAAGCGATGATAATCCCAAACCCACTAAGCACACAAGAACGATGAATATAGAACAGAAGAAAGAGCGCTACGAGCGTCCCGAAGCAGCTTTCCTTGAGCTAGAAGGTGCTCAGAATATCCTAGTCAACTTCTCCATAAGCGGAGACGTGGATGACATCGAGGATGCAGGTGAATGGAATGACAATATCTAAGTCACCGATATTTACTAGCCTCACGTAGCTCGACTACGATAAGCCCAAGCGACTCAGAGTTCACTCCGAAGACAGGTGTCACGAGTGATGCTCTGAGTCGCTTCTTTTATACTCCCATCCTGTCCCTTCCCTTCTCAGTTCATGCCATACACCCACACTGCACGACAGAGTACCCTTCTCTCAACTATGCAGTGCCGAGTACCCTCACTACCATCAAGTACAATAGGAGAATGCTCCTCTCCTTACTACAGACGGACAGACTCATTACCTGACACGAAGAAGCCCCCTAAAGTTAAAGCAGGAGCTCTAGCCCACACTTATCTTCTCCCCACCAAGGATAGCTAAGGTGCACAAATAGAGACTTAGAGGAGCACAATGGCGTGAACGAGTAGTCTTATCGGATGATCACAGTTTCGAGTCTAGGCTCTTGAGCAGCAATGCCACTATGCCAAGCTGTGATTAGCTTGTCACTCCTTCCGTTTGGCTTAGCTACGTCAGTCTTATCCGTAAACCGCCTCGCTGGACTCTACCCAGTGCTTCCAGACCTTCTGCAAGGTAGCTGCTTGAGGAGTGGCTGTCGAAGCTGAGGGGATGATGGGCTTGTCTCCCACCTTGATCTGCTGACTAGCCCAAGGTTTGGGTTCATATATCTTCGAGATCGGCACATTATACTTTCGTGATGCTCTAGATAGCCTCTCCACGCTACACTTCGTGATCACGTATACGTCGATTTCCCTACGCACTTACTCCGATATAAACTAGAAGAAAAAGGGCCATCGAGAGGAATGCTGACGCTGATAGAAGCATCGTATCCCCCGCGATCATTCGTTCAAAGGCTTTTCAGCCATTCGCCTTCAGATTATCAGAAGACGAAGGCATCTGCTTACCGAAGCTGGACAGCGATTATACCGTCCTACACCCACAAGTTGTCGCTTACCAAGAAATCACCTATGAGGAGCACAGCAAAGCCTTACGAGAGGTGTTCGGTCAGTATACCGAATTAGGATATGGCGATCTACTTGTCAGACTTAGCAGTGCTTACTCTGCTACGACTGGTCATCCATACCGACAGACAAAGCTCAAAGAGCTCCTTCGCTTCCTACTCCGCAAAGGAATGATCATCAAAGAGGGGCGAGGACGCTATCGCTGCAGCTCAGACCGGCACCACTAAGTCCTTCGATTGGTCGGTCGGACACAGGCTATATATACCTGACCATCCGACCAACCATAAATAGAGAATGGTCGGACGGAAGGGGTGCCTATAGTAAACGTCCGACCGACCAAAGAAGAACCGCCAAAGAAAAAACAGCATGCAGCTACACGACATCAAGCAAATATCCATCGTAGCGTACTTAGCTCGGATAGCACCGTCTTTTTCTTTTGGAGGAACAACTACCCTAAGGTCACAAGCTCCCTCAATAGAGCTCATCGCCGTACGAGCAGTGAAGCACCCCAAGCTCTTGCTCTACCTTGCCTAAAGATGGCTACATCAGCTTGCTCTCTTGACTAGAACTTCACCTAGAGGAGTAAACAAATAGAGTCCTTCTTCATTCGCTCTCCCTGCTCCCAAACTCATACTCTTGCTTCATCCCTACGTTATGATTGAGAGCCTTCTTGATAAGGACGAGGCTGCTGGATCGGGCTACGAGACATCTTCCTAATTAACGGCGGAACAAAAGCTATATAGCTTTCGGGGCATTCCTATATAGGATTGAGTTGATTACTATATAGCTTTCGTCTCATTACTATATAGCTTTCAAGTGATTCCTATATAGGATTACTTCGATTACTATATAGCTTTTACCCTATTACTATATAGCTTTCGGAATAATGCCAATTCACTACAAGGCTTATGATGAGAAAGGTTGACCTAGCAAGTAAGGACTTCATCAACAAATCCCGTTCCTCAGCACCTCGATCATCCGAGGCCAATGTCGAGATCTAGATTAATTAATTTCTCGAGATCTCGATGTCTCAAGTTTAAGTTTACTCGAGCGCTAAAGAAATAGAGTGATCGGTAGAGACTATGAAGCATCCCTTCTTGATACTGGCAAGGTGTGTCTTTGCCCCACAAATTGCTATTTGTATCACAAAGATCCTTACCCCAACAGGGGGATCAATTAAAGCAGTTCTCCCAGCAAATAATCACCCTTGAGCAACAAGCCATCAGCCTAACGCTAAACTACCGGAAGCGATGATTGCTGATAGATACTACCCCTGGAGCAATAGCATTGATGGCAATAGCATAGTCAAAGTCACTCGTCCTCGTCTAGG
>NZ_ALKJ01000002.1:0-4068 GCF_000292995.1 Porphyromonas sp. oral taxon 279 str. F0450
ACTCGTCCTCGTCTAGGTCGAGAACGTGTATATCGCTATGATCAAGCTCTGTCTGAATCTCCACGTAGAGCTGCCCTTCGTGTACGCCGATGCTCGATATTCGGTTAAGATTCCCTGGTGTGTAGTCAATCTTAACCTCTGGAAGCATCTCGTGCGTACGTAAGTCGATAGCCCCAACGTAGAAGTAATAGTTGAGTGTTCCATAGAAAAGATAGTCTTTGTAGACCGTCGTTACATATGTGCTGGTGTTATAGCCTGGGAACTTATACATTTGAAAGGCTCCAGTCTGTACGTCTAGCTCTGCAAGCTGGTGATTATCTCCACGCTCATATCCATCCTCCCAAAGTGAAGAGTAGAAGAATACTAGTTTGTCGTTTCCATATTTTTGGTAGTGTCTCGGCTCTCGATTTTCCCAGATAATCTTCCCGGATGGCACCTCCACACACAACACACGACTTTTATCTTCTTTCCCCATAGGAGGGAACCATACAATAATCACCTTATCCTCATAGGGATAAACCTGCTTGATATAAGCCCCTGGGTAGTCTAATTCCCAAAGCACAGCACCAGTAGCGAGCTCGATGAGCTGACAAGCACTTTCTTTATGTCTTCCTATGGGGGACCATAGGAGAGCATAGTCTCCAAACTGCTCAACGAGTCTATAGGGATATGATCTAGTCCATAACACCTCCCCATTTTGAATATATCTGTAGATGTATTCCTCTTTCTCTTTATCTCGTTTATTCATGACATAGAAATGGGGGAGTTCACCTATCTTCGGATATCCTACAGCTTTGTCTACTTGTAGCTGTAGCTTGATCCCACTCGAACTCATCTCGTAGATGTCTCCACCAGGAATCATAGCCGCAAACACCCCTCCTCTCAAGCCTGGCTCAAGGAAAAGCATCTTACTAGAAACTTCGACCCCATTCAGTTCTGTGCTTTCTCCGCGAAACCACATAATGCCCAGAGGACTGTTCCGTACGTTTCTTGCCCCACTTATGATCTCTCGTACTTCTTTGATCTTCATAATCTATCTTACTACAAATACCTTATCTAATAAAACTTTAATCATATCATCAGCATCATCATATCCATAGTTTCTGGCCATGTCATCAGTTATTACCGACTCTAACTTATTTCTAAGCTTTTGCAAATCCTTTGCCTGTATCTTCTTTGCATCAAATACCCATTTAAGATTATCCATCCTAGCGTTGAGTCTAGTTAAATCATTAGAGAATTGTTGGATGAAATCTTTTGGTGGTAAGTTTTTCACCGACTTGAATTCGTAATAGACCCTACTTTCTAGAGGATACTCTACAACCATATCTGCAATACGTTTTCTGCCATTAGGTAGTATTTCTTGGACCTCAAAGCTAACCTTTGAGGCACCAGTAAATTCATCAGCATTGTTCGCCAAATAGCGTAGTGTCCATTCTGCACCTTCACGAAATGATGATTCTGTATGTCCCAAGTTATTAACCAGCAGCTCTAAGCCTTTGATTTTATTTGGGGCAAACTTATCAATGAGTACCCTGAGATTAGAAACAATTTGAGCATAACCATCAGTATTGATTGTACTTGCTATTCTTCCTAATAGCTCATCAGTCAGCCCAAAAGCCTTAAAGTTTCGATGATTTCTTATGTCAACAACTACTCTTAAGGCATCAACTTGTTGTGCTAATTTAGGATGCCCTGATCTTATCAAAAGCTCCTGGGCATCAACGATATCACGATGGGGAACAACACGTAAAGCGCCTCTAGTATCAGACTTTAGTAGTCTTTCTAAGGCCTCGTTTGTAGCCCCACGAGCCAACTGTTTCGAACCTCTTTCAATGGCTTCTCTACTAATAGGCTCTATGCTTACCTTAGCTTGATCTTTAATCAGCCCAAACAGAGGTTTGCTGATGTACTCCTCAGCCGTCTTAATTGATTTAGAGGAGATCGATCCAGGAAGTATAAGTGATATACTTGCAAAGCTGGCATTACTATAATCTCCTCGAATCGTACTATAAAAGACATTAAAAGCATCTGGAACAGCATCAAGGCCTACGAAAGCCAGCGCTACGGATGCTCCATCAAGTACTGCATACACAGGCTCATCCACATAACGAGTGAGGACCCAATCGGTCTTATCCGTCAGAGTATGCTCCTGCTTGAAGTAAAAGCCTGAGCGAAGATTAAGATTAAGCTTCTTAAGTACATTCTCGTAGGCATACTGCAAGAGGTAAGCTTCATAATTCTTCAGCCCCTTACCATTATCAGCATCAAGAAAGCCCTCTCTATAGTGTATAGGGTCGGATACTGTATGAGGCTCATACTGATCAAACTGATCAGCATATTCCGCTAGTTTGAAGAATACTGGCCAGTAGTTCTGCTCCAGCCATTTTTGATTGTCATCATGCCCATAACCCTGTGGCGTAATGTTCCCATCGGTGGCACCAAGAGTCTTTAACCTAATACGCTCTCTTGTTTGGTATGTCTGGACAACATTAATCAACTGGTCGCTGCCCTTCTGGATATATGGGATGATAACCCTATTATAAGGATAGCCACTAAGTTCCTTCCCGCCCTTGTGGTCTGCAACCACGGTAATAGAACGAGACGCAGAGAAATACCCCTTATAGAGGGTAACCTTTTTACGAGTCTGACGGAAGACCTCGAGGATAAAATCTTCCATCCCAGCCTGATTCCTGCCAGCCGGATACTTGGAGTTGTCAAAGCGTCCTGAGAGTGGAGCTATCACAGCTTGAGTGCCCTGTGCGACACCAGGCATATAGAAGGTCGATCCAGCTCCCCGCACCAAACCAGGAAGTGTCATATAAGGAATCGTAATAAGGATATCCTTATCCCCTAAGCCTGATTCATTAAAGACTCTTGACGCTAAGGCACTCCATTCCTCAACAGATTTACTTACATAAGGGATGGAACAGGTAACTACGACAAAGCGTCTGCCATTAATCTGCTCATAGGCCTGTAGCTTATCCTGTAGACTCGGATTGAGATGCTTTTGATTGGGAGTCTTACTTAGAGCCTTAACAACTTCCGCTTTAAGCAATGAGATGACCTCCTTGTTTGAAGAAAGCTGATTATCCTCAATGGTCTTACCTTCCTTATGTCTCAGGTCAATAGCATATCGAAGCAGATCCTCAGTAGCTTTGCTAATCTCAATTATAGAAGAGTTAATCTGAACGCGAGACTGAGCACAGCTAGAGCAATCAATAGGGAAGCTCTCACCATCTATGAACAGCAAGCATTTGTCGTAATCAAAACGTAGCTCAGACGGAGTACCTGACTCAACCCACTCAGGGGCAAATGGCTCTCCCCTATCATTCCTATATAGGAAGAACTCCTCACGATTAGTGTCGTAGTTACTTCTATAAACCTCCTCTTGCCACGTGAAGGTAGTAACGGCTCCAAGAGGCACTTGCTCTAGCGAGGCATCACCACAGGCGATAGAGAATATCGTAGCATCCTTAGGAAGAAGGAATAAGCGTCCATTAGGAGCAAAAACGGGCTTCTTAGCCAAGCGTTCAGAAGCTTTGTTGCTTATATGGACTCGCTTGGTCTCCCGGTTAATCTGTGCATCCTTCTCTCTGTCTAGTGCTGTGAATGGAGCTGGGTTAGAGATGATATTCCACTGGAATGCCACGAGCTTGGTCGCCCCCACCGTGTAGTCCATGAGGTTCGCAGTTTCGTTCTGTGACTGCTTACCTCCGTACTCATCGTCGAAGCTATGTTGGAGCGTGAAGAGGCCATGACCCAGTTCGTGGGCTAGGGTACGGGCAAGGCTTTTCCCATTGGGGCTATTGCCTGTAAAGATGTACCCGAAACGACTCTTGCGAGGCATTAAGCCCTCTACATCCTCGAGCTTCGATGACTTGCTTAGCTCTGAGCTAAGCACAAAGACACAGACCTCATCCTTGCCGAGTGGGTGTTGCTCTTCGTAGCTGTCACGGAGCTTCTTAAGGTCTTGCCTGATATGCCCGTTCGATAGCTCTGCTTGGAAACTATCCGTCTCGGAGAGCCTAAACTCTACCCCTACTTGCTGGTAGATGTTATTGAGGT
>NZ_ALKJ01000003.1:0-20544 GCF_000292995.1 Porphyromonas sp. oral taxon 279 str. F0450
TGACCTATTATTATTAAGGAATAGTCCTTAGTCCTTCTTGCGCTGAGCGATAGAGCCCGAAGACTTATCGTAGCGGTTGGAGCGACCGCCGAAGAAGAAGGGCAGGATGACCGTGAAGACCAAGAGAGCCCCCAGCACGACGAGCCCCGTGATCCAAGCCTTACCTAAGTCAGCAGAGGTGATAGGGAGTTCGACACCCCACATCCCAAGGAGATAGAAGGCCAGTGTGGCCAAGAGAAGCAGCGTGATGATTCCGCCAAAGATGTACTTCATAAGTCGGATCTGTCTGAGGGGTTAGAGTTGATCAAGAAGCTCTTGCTTCTTCTTGTCGTAGTCTTCCTGCGTGATGACGCCTTCACTGAGGAGGAGCTTGAGCTGCGTGAGGCGACGAAGCAGTGGGTCATCGGAGCCGAGATCCTCGGTCTTCACCTGAGGAGCCTCGGGAGCAGGAGTTGCGGGAGCAGGCTCTTCGCCATTCACGGTCTGAGTGAGCTTCTTACCCAGCTCCAGACCGAGCCCCATCTGCAGACCTGCGGCACCGATACCACCTTCGTTACGAGCAGCATCGCGCAGAGCTTCGAGGCGCTGCATCTCTTCGTAGCTGATACCCGCTTCACTGGCAGCAAGGCTCTCTGCCGTGATGTCTGCCACGCGAGCGATACGCTGGCTCGTAGCCTCATCATAGTGGGTACCTGTGATACGCACATCCGTCAGCTCAATACCCAGCTCGCTAAGGATGGGTGACATCGTAGATTGGAGTTCGCGAGAGATCTCGGGCAGGCGGCCGTCGATCTCTGTGATGGGATATTGATGCGCATGGAGGATAGAGGCGATCTGCTGGTAGGCACGCTCGACGATGACACTCTGGAGTGCACTTACCTCATAGTTAGCGACACCTGCACCGATGAACTGGGTGAAGAAGTGGCTGGGATCAGCGACACGGAAGGCATAGACCCCATGCACACCGAGCTCTACAGGCACCTTGTAGATCGGGTCGACGATGAGGATAGGCGTAGCCGTTCCCCAAGGGATATTGACGATCTGCGTAGTACGGAAGAAGTAGATCTGGAGCTTATGCTCGCTCTCAAAGCCCTGACGCAAACGCACCAGCGTGGTGAAGAAGGGATGGTTATCTGTCTTGAGCTGGAAGGAGCCTGACTCGGTCAAGACCTCAGCGACCTTGCCTTCGTAGACGAGGAGCGCACCCTGACCAGGAGCCACAATGAGCTTACTACCGTCCTTGATTTCATCAAGTGAGGAGGGGAAGCGATACCAGAGATCGCCTGGGCGTGGATCAGCCCACTGGATGACCTGCGCCAGCTGCCCCTTGAAAACATTGAATAGACCCATGAGAAATAGTATGTGAGGTTAGATAAGTGGAGCAATTAGTCTTTGATAAGTTCTCCGTAATTTGTGCTACTGACGAGCTTACCAGCATTGGAGATAAGCCAAGCCGTATTATATCCAGCGAGCAAGTAGCCTCCTGCAAAGCGCGACACCCCCTGGACACGACCAAGCTTTTCCTTGCCCTCCTCATCATCGGAGAGCGTCCAAAGGAGCTTTCCCGTCTGAGCATCTAAGCACTGGATCGAGCGAGAAGCATCAGGAGCTGCCGTGGGAAGGAAAGAGATGAGGACTTGATCCTCAGAGTAATAGAGGACCTCAGGTGAGAAGTAATAAGCTCCTGGAGTCAGGTCTTCATAGCCCTGCATGCGTGAGATCTGCATATGGTAGGGTAGGACGAAAACCTTGCGGAATGGAGATCTTTCAGTGAAGATGCCAGAGCCCCCATAATCCTTTTGCCAGCCAAAGGTCGGAGAGAAGCGGGGATAGCCCATCTGATCAAGCGTACGATAGCGTACCAACTGGATTTGTTGATCCTCGTATTCAAAGTTACTTGTCGAGAAGGCAAAGCGCGTGTAGACCTTCGGTGAAGGCAATTTCTCCGTGTATGCATTACGCTTGCTATCTTCGGTATAGAGCTTGCCTGCCAAGGGATAGAAAAGATAGTTCTTCCCCAGATTCGTCATGATCTTAAAGCCATCGCCCTCATCGCGATAGGCGAACTCTATCCTAGCAAATCCATCATGTAGCTGCGAGTGGTTAGGGAAGTCTTCGCCATGGAGCTCCTTTATCTCGAAGCTCGAACGATCTATATGATAAAGGTGCTTCTTATTGATAATCAGATAGACTTGACCATCCTCAAACTGGCACACATCGCTAAAATCAAAGCGTCCCTTAATATCCGGTATTTCAATCTCCTTGAGGAGCTTATTTGTCTCACCATCGACCAAAAGAACAAATCCTTTAGCCTCCTTCCAACTCGATCTCATCGGATGCCATGTCCCATAGATCATCACCACAGGACGCCCGGACGCACTCGTAAAGGCAAAGAGGCTCTTAAGATCATAAGACATTCGCTCTCTATGCGCAGCTGCACCATAGGCGGGAGTATCCTTTGCGATACGCTCAGCGACACGATCCATAGAGCGGCTTGAGAAATAGTTGCCGAGGAAGATAATGAAGAAGAAAGCGAAGAGTGTCCCTACGATGATAGCGACCGAGCGCTTGGGATGCTCGGTCATCTGCTTCCGCAAGACAGCTAAGGGATCATCCGTGCGACTAGGGAGCGTCTCGTACTTATGGTGGATGGTGATATCGTCCGAGTCGAGAAAAAACTCCGTCGAGCAGCTATCGCAGCGATAGTGATCTTCTCGAATCAGCGTGGCACGCGTACTACCACATTGAGGGCACTTCAGGGCTTTGATATGCTTGGGCATACAGGGTATAAGCTATGCTAAAAGGAATAATACGTCATTAATAATGAAGGGGATAAACTCCCACGTAGTATACATATGCACCAAATGGGCCTATCTTATAGAATAGGCCCATTTGGTGCATATTACGATTTACAGGAGGCAACGGTCATTAGATGAAGGTCGCGAACTCTTCCATCGAGTTGCGCACCTTCTTCATCTTACCCAGCCAGTCGCGCTCGGGGTCAGCGTAGCCGAGGTAAAGGAGCGAGACGCTACGCAGGCCCTTCTCACGCAGACCGAGGAGCTCGTCGACGAGCTTGGGGTCGAAGCCACCGATAGGCGTGCTATCGATCTTCAGCTCAGCTGCCTGTGCCAGCGCCAGACCGAGGGCGATGAAGCTCTGGTTAGCTGCGTGCTGGAACTGCTCTTCCTTAGGCATCTTACCGAACGTCTCCTTCAGCATATCGGTGTAGCGCTTGAAGCGACCACGTACCAGACCACGCTCATCGGTCGTCAGGTCGTAGATCTCATCGATACGCTCGGGCGTGTACTCATCCCAAGCAGCGAAGACGATGACGTGTGAGCACTCGCGCATGCAGTCAGGGTTCAGAGCCCCTTCGACCATCTTCTCCTTGAGCTCCTGGTTGCCGACGACGATCAGACGGAACTGCTGCAGGCCCGATGACGTGGGAGCCAGACGTGCTGCCTCGACGATCTTCATCAGGTCTTCTTCACGGAGCTTCTTGGTAGGGTCGTAGGCCTTCGTGGCGTGGCGCCACACGAGGTCATCTAATAGTGCCATATTATTTGTCTTTATATTTAATTAATAGTGTCCTATACGTACGTAAAGATAATCACTCTCGGCGACCTAAACTACACAGCCAGACGGATTCATCGTGACCGCAGAGAGAAGCCTTCACCCCGCCCTCGACACCAAGCCTATCAAGGTGCATGCCCAGCTACTCGATATACCTCTCCGAAGTGATACACAAGCCCTCTGCCTTATCGCGCGTATTCCCCTTATCCAGCGAAGGGAAAAGCATTGTTCTCGTGAAGAAAAAAGCGCCTTCCCATAGTGGTATTCTTCTATCTATGCACGTAGTCTTAAAGACCAGGCACGCAAATCCAAATATCCACGTACGTAGATTTATCGTCCACGTACGTAGCCCAAACTTATCTGCCACTCGTCCACAACTTTTATCCCTACGCGGAGCAACAACCTAATATAGGTCGCTTCACAAAGCTATATAGGAATCCAAGTAAAGCTATATAGGAATCAGGCCAAAGCTATATAGCTTTCTTCGCCATCCTATATAGCTCTATCCACGCACCCATATAGGTTCACACCATCCTCCCCTATTCGTACACCGAGCGCCCTCCCGTGAGCGGGGTATAAACGTAAGCAGAGGCTACCACCGCTCCCATGGGAGCAGTGATAGCCTCTGCTATCGAAATAGAGTGAAGGGACTAACGCGTACCCTTGCGCGACCAGCCGAACTGGAGGCCGAAGATGAAGACCACCAGCAGCAGCTCCCCGACACCGAGGATTAGGTCACCAGGCATACGCATCCAGCGGATCAGCTGCATGTGATCCTGCTGCATGAACTCTGCCGAGCGAGCCGACCAGTAGGCATTCGTGATCGATTCGTGCGCCTGCAGGATACCGATGGGCAGGACGCTCACCGTCACCATCAGGAAGAGCCCGATATTGATCATCCAGAAGGCCGTACCGATGAGCTTGTCATTCCACTTGTAGTCAGGGTAGAGACCACGCAGGCAGAAGAGCATCAGCCCGATACCCAGGATACCATAGACCCCGAAGAGCGCAGCGTGACCATGCACAGCTGTCGTATTCAGCCCCTGCAGGTAGTACAGTGCGATAGGAGGATTGATAGCGAAGCCGAAGATACCTGCACCGAGGAAGTTCCAGAAGCACATAGCGATGAAGCAGTAGATAGGCCACTTATAGGCTTCGATCCATTCGGTAGACTTCGAGAGCTTATAGTTGTGGTAAGCCTCCATACCGATGAGTACCAGCGGCACGATCTCCAGAGCGCTGAAGGTAGCACCAAGTGCCAGCACCGCCGTCGGCGTAGCGCTGAAGTAGAGGTGGTGGAAGGTACCGAGGATCCCCCCAGCGAGGAAGATAATCGTCGAGAAGAGTACCGAGACCGTAGCCGACTGGATGCGTAGCAGCCCAAGACGGCAGAAGAGGAAGGCAGCCACGACCGTAGCAAAGACTTCGAAGAAGCCTTCTACCCAGAGGTGGACGACCCACCAGCGCCAGTATTCGGCGATAGCCATATGCGTCTGACGGCCGTACATCAGCCCAGCAGCATAGAAGAAGGCGATAGCCAGCGAGGCGATGATGAAGAGCGTCAGGAGGTGGCGATTCTCATCCTTGCGCTTGAGAGCGGGGATCAGTGCGCGGATCATAAGGAAGAGCCACAGCACGAGGCCCACCAGCAGCAGGACCTGCCAGAGACGGCCAAGCTCTACGTATTCGTAGCCCTGGTGTCCAAGCCAGAAGTTCTCGATGAGGCCGAGCTTCTGCATGACACCGAGCCACTGTCCGACGAGCGAACCAGCGACGACGAAGATGAGTGCGCCGAAGAGCACGTTCACCCCGAGGCGCTGGTACTTAGGCTCGACACCCGACACAGCAGGTGCGATGTAGAGCCCCGTAGCCAGCCAAGAGGTAGCGATCCAGAGGATAGCCAGCTGGACGTGCCAGCTACGTGATACCGCCTGAGGGAGGAAGTCCTGAATAGGTAGCCCGAAGAGTGCGTCACCCTCGACCCCATAGTGGGCCGTGATCGCCCCGAGGACCATCTGCACGAGGATGAGGATCGACACGATCCAGATGTACTTCGTCGTGGCGCGCATCGAGGGCGTAGGCTTCATACCACGCAGCGGATCAGAGGTGGGCAGGACGCCTACTTCGTCTTCCTTCGACTGAGCATAGTAGTAGACGAGGATACCGACGCAGGTCAGCAGCATCAGCACGCTGAAGCCCGACCAGAGGTGGAGCGACGTGGGAGCGATATTGCCGATCGTGGGGTCGTGAGGCCAGTTGTTGGTATAGCTGACATCCGTACCAGGGCGGTTCGTGACGCAGACCCACGAAGCCCAAGCGAAGAAGGCGCTCATCTGCTCCATCTTACGGGGATCTTCGATGCTCTTAGCGCGCAGGGCGTAGGCCGAGCGAAGCTTCACGAACTCAGGCGAATTGTCTCCGAGGAAGAGCTTCGCGTAGTAGGCACCCAGCTCGTGGGCGACCTCAGCACGCAGCGGCGAGTACGTGATGACGCCGGTCGCTTCGTCGAAGGTGTTCTTACGCACCTCCTCACGCAGGAGGACCTGATACTTAGCCTGCTCAGCGGCAGGGAGTGAAGCATAGTCCAGACCGTCACGCTCGGCGAGCTTCTTCAGCAGGAGCTCAGCCTCACGGTGCAGGTAGTCAGCGGACCAGTCGGGAGCGATATACGCCCCGTGGCCCCATACGCTACCTACGGTCTGACCACCGATGGACTGCCAGACGTTTTGGCCGTCCTTAATGTCTTGACCTTCGAAGAGCGTCGTGCCATCCGTCGTCACCACCTTCGTTGGGAAGGGGGGCATCGTGCGGAAGATCTCCAGCCCGAAGAAGCCAAGTACACCGAACGACAGCAGGATGACTGCCGCCAGTGCATACCATAGTTTCTTAGGAGTCATGGTTAGTTGTGAGAATAATTACGCTTATACTTAACTTGATTTTACAACTACTTGCGCATTGCAAATAGAAACCATTCAAATATAAGTGTTATTTGATTATCCCCACTCATCAACTCGATGAAATTGACGAAAACCATGCATACACCCTGCAACGCAGGGGGGTAGAGATTTACATATTGGCTCTACGGAAATAGAAGGAGGGTGGCTACGAATTGGTACAAAAAAGCCCCGAAGACCTAAGGCCTTCGGGGCTTATGATAGCGAGTTAGGGGACGTATGCTTAGCCGAACCAGCGAGCAAAGAGCGGCAGGAGGATGGAGGTCACTAACCCCATGATACCGATTGCCAGCCCACTCAGAGCGCCTTCGATAGCGCCCATCTGAATGGCTGCAGCCGTACCGATACCATGCGATGAAGCACCCATCGCCAGCCCCTTTGCCACGGGGCTCTTGATCTTCATCAGCTTCATGATCGGAGGGCCGATGATGCTACCGATGATACCCGCACAGACTACGATGACCGCCGTCAGCCCGGGGATACCACCGTTGTTACCAGCCAGCTCCATTGCGATAGGCGTCGTCACGGACTTCGGTGCAAGCGAAGCGATGAGCGAGCTCTTCACGCCGAGTAGATGACCGACACCGACGATAGAGCCGATACCCACCATAGCACCGATGGTGATCGCGACGATGATAGAGATCGCGTTCTTCTTCAGATGCGCCACCTGCTCATAGAGGATGTAGCCGAGAGCGACGACCGAGGGGCCAAGCATGAAGTGAATCATACGGCTCCCTTCGCGGAAGGTCTCGTAGGGTACCTTCAGTGCGGTGAGGATGAGGATCAGCTCGATGATCGTCACCAGCACGGGGTGCAGCAGCGAGTGCAGTACAGGTACTTGCACCCAGCGATGGATCTTGATATTTATGAGGTATAGGCCTATGACGAACGTGATCGTGAAGACCTCGCTATGGAAGAAGTGCTCGAGCATGATTACTTACGCCTCCTTTCCATTTGATCCTGTACATAGGCCACCGAAGCGATGACGAGGATAGAGCTGACGATGACCGCCACCAGAATGACCCACCAATTGGCCACCACGGTATCCAGCTGCGCCATCAGCCCCACACCAGCAGGGATGAAGAAGAGCCCCATGTTGTCCGTCAGAGCACGAGCAGGAGAGTCGATCTGATGCACCTTGACGAGCTTCAGCTGCAGCGCCAGGAAGAGAAGGAGCATCCCGAGGACGCTACCTGGTACAAATCCCCCCATCAGATAGGAGAGAAATTCGCCTATCCAGTAGAAGAGGAAGATGAAGAATATCTTGATAAGTGTCTGCATAAGCAATCGTAGTTTGCTACACCTCGCGGAGGGTACAAAGCGCAGTGCAGCGATGGAGTGGCCTATACGAGGTCACGCAGTAGGACGTCCGCACGCTCACGGACGGCAGCATAGGCACGGGTACGCGCCTGCCATGCGGCAGCGTGCACGCCGCTGAGCTTGAGCGAAAGGAGTTCGCCACCGAAGCGATCAATATGATCGAGGAGCACACCGAGCGTGAGGCGGTCGGGCGCGATGTTGGGGCAGTAGTAGCCGCCCATGACTTCGTCCTTGCCGTAGTTCACCTCAATGAGTACGCCCATACGCGTCAGCTGGCTCAGTGCCTCCTGCGTCTGTCTCAGCGGAAGGTCGCAGGCAGCAGCCAAGGTCTCCGCACGGTAAGGCTCGGGATCCTCCGAGGTATAGCGTGCCGTGATACGCGCCACGAGGGCGATGAAGACGGTATCGGCATAGCGGCGCGAGAGCGGACGGCTATTGGGAGGCGAGGTGAAGTGCCAGACGTGCTGTATGGAGTAGGAGATCTGCGCACCAAGCAGGATGATGATCCAAGAAAGCTGGATCCAGAGGAGCGCCAGTGGTACGGCAGCGAAGCTCCCGTAGATAGCGTTGTAGCGTGAGATCCACAGCACCCCATTGATGTAGAGAGCCTGGAAGATCTGGAAGGCAATCCCCGCGATAAGTCCTGCGATGAGGGCGGGGATGAAGTGTACCCGCACGTTCGGCACGAAGAAGTACAGACAGACGAAGCCGAGCGTCACGAGGACATAGGGCACGAGACCGAGGATCTGTGTCGTGAGGGCTGAGATGATCCCCAGCTCACCGAGGTAGGTATTACTCAGGGTGGAGAGGAAGAGCGTCGTACCGCTCGAGATGGTGAGCAGTAGCGGGAAGAGGATGAAGGCGCCGAGGTAGTTGATCACACGGCGTGACCAAGGGCGGGCATAGGGTGCTTGCCAGAGGCGATTGAAGGCATCTTCGATGGTCGAGATCAGCATCAGCACCGTGTAGAAGAGTACTGCCAGACCGACCCCGATGAAGAGGCCACCCTGTACCTGCGATAGGTAGTTCTCGACGTAGGCAAAGGCCTTCCCGAACTCCACCTCATGCCCTGGGAGGGCACGCATCAAGGCATCACGCACCGTCTCCTGCAGTCCGAAGCCCTTAGCGATACCGATGATGACCGCCAGGATAGGCACCAGTGAGAGGACCGTACTGTAGGTAAGCGAGCCCGCAAGCGAACCGATACCCTCCTCGATATAGGCCTGTACCGTCATGTAGAGCACACGCAGCGTCGCCACCCCGAGGCGGGTAGGAGCTGCGAGCGAAGCACGCGTCAGGCGCCACATATCGAGCGTCACAAAGCGCCAAGCAGCGAGGGCTTGCGCCTCTATATGCCGCAGTACGTTAGGCATGGAATGAGGGTAATGAGGATAGGATAAGTGATCTCGTCGAGAGGGAAGGAGGATGGGAGCGGGACACACCCGCTACCATGAGAGGGATATGAAGAAGAAGCGCGCAATAGAAGCAGTGGAGCTATAAGCCGAGTTCTGTACCCGTGGGCGGTCACCCACCCGACGGGTGTCTGTCATTTATCTGGGATGGTAGTCACCTACCACCTCGTGCGGTCTACCCTCCGACTGGGGCGAGCAACCCTCGTAGCGTCGGTTTACATGACCTTGCAACCCATAGGATGTACGGCAGTATGTATTGCTACACACTCCGGTGAGCTCTTACCTCACCTTTTCACCATCACCGCGGGGGATCGAGTCCTCCGTGGCTGTCATTCTCTGTTACACCTACCTACCCTCGCGGATAGCTTCCCGTTAGGAAGTATGGCGCTCTGCGTTGCCCGGACGTTCCTCACACGCTCTTCAGCACAAGACTAAAGAGGTGCGCGACAGACCGCCCCACTGCTCTATAGCGTCTTCTTTTATTTCTGTAGCTCTACACGCTGGGTCGGAGCTTGCTCAGCGTTGCGACGCTCGATCTGCTCGACGACATTGCGTGCCAGCGTGCGGAAGTAGATACCCATCAAGCTATCGCGCTGCGTGGCGATGGGCTCACCACCGTCACCACATTCGCAGATACTCTGGATGAGGGGGATCTGCCCGAGCAGAGGAATATCCAGCTCTTCAGCCAGTTCCTTACCACCATCACGCCCGAAGATATAGTATTTGTTCTGTGGAAGCTCAGCAGGAGTGAACCATGCCATATTCTCCACCAGGCCAAGGATGGGGACTTGCACGTGCTCGTCGAGGAACATCCCCACGCCCTTGATGGCATCTGCCAGGGCTACCTGCTGGGGTGTCGTGACGATGAGTGCGCCCGTCAGGCCGAGCGTCTGCACCAGCGTCAGGTGGATGTCGCTCGTCCCTGGAGGTAGGTCGATGAGCAGATAGTCCAGCTCACCCCAGTTCGTCTCCGTGAGGAGCTGCTTGAGGGCGTTGCTCGCCATGCTACCGCGCCAGAGCACGGGACTCTCCTTGTTGACAAAGAAGCCGATAGAGAGCATGCGCACGCCGAATCGCTCGACAGGTGCGATGAGTTCCTGCCCGTCGACGTCCTCGAGGACGGGACGCTCGTCTTCGCAGCCGAACATCTTAGGCTGCGAAGGGCCGAAGATATCGGCATCCAGCAGCCCGACCTTATACCCTGCTTGGGCTAAGGCTACGGCGAGGTTAGCGGAGACAGTGCTCTTCCCGACGCCTCCCTTACCAGAGAAGATCGCCAGCGTATTCTTCACCTTTGGCAGCAGTGGTAGGCTATCCTGAGGTACGACCTCGGGGACCTTCACGCTGATATTCCCCTCGATCTGGACCTCGGGGCTGACGTAGGTGAGGATGGCTTTCTCAGCAGCCTTGACGACCGACTTGATGAAGGGGGAGTTGGGCTTGTCGAAGATAAGCGAGAAGCTCACCTTCATACCCTCGATACGGATATCATCCTCGACCATACCGGCCGTGACTAAGTCCTGACCCGTACCTGGGTAGCGGACACGGCGCAGGGCATCGAGGATGAGGTTGGGATATAGTGTGATGGGCATAGGAATAGTGCTATTGGACTCTGCGTGAGCGGCTGAAGCTGCGATAGCTATCGGGCTCGATCTCGATGTCGGGCTCGGCGAAGCCACCAGCAGGCTCCTTGGGGATGAAGTGCAGGTACTTGATCGTCAGACCACGGCTCAGCCACTGACGCTCGTAGTACGTCTTGATCCCGAGGATCTTATCCTCGAAAGCCCCGTCATAGAGATCGGCCGTATCGGTCAAGATCTCCTGATGGTTCAGCTCAACGAAAGCCTTAGTATAGGTGTAGAGGAAGGGGCTATCGGTCTTGAGGTGTATCGAGCCACCAGGGCGCAGCACCTCGAGATAGCGACGGATGAAGCGCGAGGAGGTCAGGCGCTTCGTCACCTTCTTCATCTGGGGGTCGGGGAAGGTAATCCAGATCTCATCGACTTCGCCAGGAGCGAAGAAGCTCGTCAGGGACTCGATCTCCCCACGTAGGAAGGCGACATTCGTCATACCCGCCTCGTGCGAAGCCTTCGCACCCGTCCAGATGCGGGCGCCCTTGACGTCCACACCGATGAAGTTCTTCTCTGGATACAGCTCACCGAGGCCTACGGTGTACTCGCCCTTACCACAGCCGAGCTCCAGCACGATGGGGCGGTCGTTGTGGAAGAAGTCCTCACGCCAGTGCCCACGAAGGGGGAAGGCCTCCTGCTGCAGACGTGCGAAGGGATACTGGAGCACATGGGGGAAGGTCTCCATCTCGGCGAACTTCGCCTGCTTGTTCTTTCCCACAGGCGATTAGTCGAAGAGGTTAATGCTCTCGCAGTACTCGAGCTCACCCTGCACGACGAAGCGGATCTGGTCGGGAGCGAACTTCCCTACCCCATCCTTCTGGGCATTGCGTACGACATAGTCGACCAGCTCGTCCTCATCGATCTCGATGGGCTCTTCGTCGTCGGTATCATCGTCACTCAGATAGCCACGGCTCTCGTAGTAGTCGTAGATGAGGTCTACGAAGTAAACGATATCATCATCGGAGAGGAGCTCCTTGAGCTCCTGGGGGATATAGTTGCGGATGAAGGCCACCGAAGCGGTATCATCATATCCAAGCAGTTCGTCTTCTACCATAATATTTATAGGGAGGGGCTTGCCCAGTGAGGCAAGGCTACAATTACCCATGCAAAGTTAATAAAAAGCCCCCACGGCTGGGGCGGCAGAAAGATATTCACACCCACTCCATAAGCCATCTATGGTAGGCGCGAAGGAGCCTACCCGATCAGCCCCCCTGCGATCTTCCACCACGCAGCTGTGCTCTACGGGATTTACTTCTCTGGAGGAAAAATCAAGGAATAGCAGTGGTATGACTTCTGCTGATGACGAATAAAAGTGGCGGACCTATGGATGATAAGCTGGATCTATGTGCGTAGATCTAAAATCCACGTACATAGTCTTTAGGATTTACGCATCAGGTCTTTAAGACCACGTGCATAGACAGAGGAAAAGCACTGCGGGACGCTACTTTTTTCTTCACGGGAATAGCGTTTTCTCCTCTACTGGATCAAGACGTATGCTATATCGTGAATGAGCAGTATCTTTGGATAGATAGGGGAGGCTCCTTTACTTAGCCCCTCCCCCACTCCATTCGATGACTCGCTCCAGACAGATAATTCCCCTTACCCTCATAGTCCTCTTCGTGGGCCTCTTCTTTGCACCGCTCCGCGCCTCCGCCCAAGAGCAGACGACAGCGGCCATCGATAGCACCCGCTATACCCGCCTCATTGACTCCTGCTTCACAGCTGGCAACCGAGGGGATTACGCTGCTGCCGAGGCCTTCCTCGCGGAGGCTCTGCGACTCAATCCCCCTGCGGCCCTGCAGCCTATGCTCCTCAATAACCTCGGGGGACTTCAGCTCCTGCAGGGCAAGGACGATGCCGCCCTACTCTCCTTCTCCTCCGCCCTGAGCAAGGATCCCCACGAAGCGACGACACGCTTCAACCGCGCCAAGCTCTTCGTCCAGCGCAAGGAGTACAAGGCAGCCCTTACGGACTTCGCCCTCCTCCTCAGTGACCACCCGAAGAACGAGCTCTACCGCTACCAGCGCGCGATGGTCTACCTGCTGACGAAGGAGTATGACCTAGCCGAGGCTGATCTCAAGACCATCATCGAAGAGAATGACGGCTCGCTCAAGGCACGCATAGGCTATGCCCTGCTGGAGACGATGCGCGGACGCTACGACGAGGCCGAGCGCCTCTATGCCTTCCTCACGGATAAGCTCCCGAAGAACGCCGAGGTCCTCGAGGGACGCGCACGGATGTATATGGCTAAGGGTATGCGTGGCTTCGCCCAGCGCGATATCCGTCAGGCCTTTGAGCTCCTCGGAGGCCGTGCACCAGCTACCCTCTACCGCCTACGTGCCGAGCTGAATACCACCCTTGGCAATACCAAGGAGGCGGCCGAAGACCTGCGCCGTGCCGAAGAGCTGGAGAATCCTAAGAACACCGCCAAGCGCTAATGAGCCATACCGCCCCCTTCCTCAAGCAAGTCGCGGCCCACTACTATCAGCAAGGGGCCGAAGAGCTCTCCAAGCTACGCTTCATCTTCCCCTCGAAGCGTGCTCTCTCCTTCTTCCGCCATCACCTGAGCCAGCTGGCTACCTCACGCCCCCTCTTCGCCCCACGGATGGAGACGGTGAGCGAATTCATGCATAGCCTCCAGCCTCAGGTGCAGATCCTCGACAAGACAGCGCTCCTCTTCAAGCTCTACCAGACCTACTGCGAGGTACGTGCCGAGCGAGGGGAGCTGACCGAGAGCTTCGATGAGTTCCTCTACTGGGGCAACATTATTCTCAAGGACTTCGAGACCTGCGACCGCTATCTGGTGCGCACCGATCACCTCTATCGCAACCTCAGAGATATCAAGGAGATCTCCGACGACTTCAGCTACCTCACCGAAGAAGCCCGCGAGATGATCCAGGGGTTCTGGGGCGACTTACCCAGCCTTCAGAGCATCAGCGAGGACGACGACAAGGGCTACAAGAAGCGCTTCCTCTCCTTCTGGGAGTGCCTCGCCCCGCTATATGAGCGGTTCGCCACCTGCCTGCAGGCAGAGGGCTACGTCTATGACGGGCTGCTCTATCGCCGTGCCGCCGAGGCGAAGGAAGAGGTACTTGATCAGCTGGCGGGGGATGAAAAGCTCGTCTTCGTCGGGCTCTTCTACCTCACCCCCTCCGAGGAGAAGCTCTTCAAGACCCTCACGAAGGCAGGGCGTGCTGAGTTCTGCTGGGACGCCGCCGTCGAGGTCGTACACGACACCAACCACCCTGCGAGCAAGTACTTCCACAAGCTCTGTAAGGAGTTCGGTCAAGTCGATGGCCCGTGGAAGGAGGGCGCTCGAGTGCACCACCTCCCTCACGAAGTACAGGTCATCGAGTGCTCCAGCCTCCTCTCACAAGCCAAGGGACTCCCGACGCTCCTCCAAGAGCTGAACATCGCCGAGGCGACGGAGAACCTTGAGGCAGCTATCATCCTGCCCGACGAAGGGCTCCTTCTCCCCACCGTCAGCTCGATACCTGACGACATCGGCAGTATCAACATCACCCTCGGCTATCCGCTGGACCGCACACCCATCGCCCTTATGCTGAAGCGATGGATCACGCTCATCTCCTTCAACCTCAAGCGCTCGGAGAGCTCGGCACGCTACCCCGCTGACCAGCTCCTCGGGCTACTTGGTCAAGGACTCATCACGGCACACGCCCCCGAAGCCACACGCCTCATGGAGCACATCCGCCAGAGCAAGCGCTTCTTTGTCCCTGCTAAGGATCTATGGACGGATAAGACGGAGGCCGAGTTCCTGCACCTCCTCCTTGACCCGCTCTCCGAGACGAGCGACCCACTGCAGCGCATCGAGGCCGTACTACTCCACCTCATCCAATCGGCCCAGCAGGAGATACGGACCAGTGAGCACCACGAAGAGGAGGGCGAGGAGCAAGATACAGCACTCGTATATGAAGGACTCTCGTCCTTCGACATCGAGTTCATCCACCACTACCTGCGCCTCATCAACCGCCTGCAGGGGCTCATCCAGCAGCATCAGATGGTGCTGGGCTTTGAGGCGATGATCCATCTCTTAGAGGGCTTAGTGGGGACTGTGACCATTCCCTTCGAAGGCGATCCACTGCAAGGTCTGCAGGTCATGGGGCTTCTCGAGACACGACTGCTCCACTTCCCCACGATGATCTACCTTTCCGCTCAGGAGGGTGCCCTTCCCACGAAGCGCTATAGCGACACGCTCGTCCCCTACACGCTCCGCCGAGGCTTCGGCCTTCCTACGGGGCGCGCCGAAGAAGATCCGGGGCAGGACTACACCTTCTTCCAGAGTATCGCACGCGCCGAGCGGCTGACCTTCGTCGTAGCGCCCGCCAGCGACGGCTACAACCTCGGCGAAGAGAGCCGCTACATCAGCCTACTCCAGTACATCTACGGCTGCGACATCAAGCGCCGCTCCCTCCGCCTTGAAGCCAAGGCCAAGGAGAGTGCAGGTATCTCGAAGCGCAAAGAGGGGGAGCTATGGGAGCAGTTCGTCTACCGTACGACGACCGACCCCAAGGTGGATCCCGACCGTAAGGCCGTCCGCCCGCTCTCTCCAAGTAGCCTCTCGAAGTACGTTGCCTGTCCGCTGCGCTTCTACTACGAGGCGATCTGTCGCTACCACGAAGAGGATTCCCCCAGCCTGCTCTTGGCTTCGAATGAGTTCGGTACCGTACTGCACCGCGTCATGGAAGAGTTCTACTCAGACCTTACCAAGAGACCAAGCACAGGAGACCAACTCACCTTCACCACCATCACCAAGGAGATGATTGATGAGAAGCTCAGGGCCAAGGGCTACATCAGGCAACGTGTAGAGAAGGCCTATCGTGAGGAGCTGAAGCTCAAGTCGAGTGTACCACTCAGCGGGCTCTCGCGCATCTATTGCCAGACGATCGAGCGCTACGCTCGCGAGCTCCTCGAGTGGGATAGTGCGCATGCCGCATCCTTTAGCTACGCTGCGAGCGAGAGCGAGGTCTATGCCGCCTTCACACTCCCCAGTGGCCGGACCACCTATCTCGGTGGTATCATCGACCGCATCGACCAAGTCGATGGTAAGTACCGCGTCGTAGACTATAAGACGGGGAATGCCTCACTCACGATCAGCAAGCCCAAGGACAAGGCTGTAGACTTCCGATGGGAGGAGCGGCTCAAGGATCCCAAGAACAAGGCGATCCTCCAGACACTCATCTATTGCGCTGGCTTAGCTCAGACCTACAAGCTCGACGAGTCAATGATCCACCCTGCTATCTTCCGCTTCAAAGGAAACGATGGCTTGGTGACGAAGCAAAAGAAGTACGATCCCCTCCTCACCTTCCCTATTGGTGAAAAGCAAAGCAAAGTAGCAGCCCCCTATGCGGAAGTCAAAGAGTCCTTTGAAGCGCTCCTCGTAGATGAGCTCTTAGCCGAACTCTACGACACCGACCAACCCTTCACACAGACCGAGGACGACGAGCAGTGCGCCTACTGTCCCTTCGCCCTTAGCTGCGGCCGGTAACCCCGAATATTCACAGACAAATATCCTTCCATTATGAGTAAGAATACAATTGACTACGAGGCACTATTGCCTAACATCCCCTATGAAGATGCGCCTATCCCCAAGCGCATACATCAGATCTTCCTCGGCAAGCCTGCCGACCAACTCCCTGATGCAATGAAGGAGAATGTCCAATACATATGTCGCATCAACCCCGATTGGGAGTACCACCTCTGGAGTGAAGAGGATATCGATAGCTTCATCCTTGGACATTACAACAAAGAGATCCTGCGCTATTTCCGTATGATCTCCCCCGACTACCGAGCTGCTCAAGCAGACTTCCTCCGCTACCTCATCGTCTATAGCCTTGGTGGTGTGTACCTTGACATCAAGTCATCTATGGAGCGTCCCCTTGATGAGATCCTCCTCCCATCAGACCGCAACATCATCTACCACTGGAATAATGATGTCGAGGGCTGCTACAAGGGCTTCGGATACTACCCTGATCTACCCAGAGATCGCTTCCCTTATGGCGAGTTTCATCAGGGCTTCGTCATCTCCAGCCCAGGGCATCCTATCCTCCGAGCCGTAATTCTCGATGTCTTGAAGTGCCTTGATAATTACAATCCTTTTACAACAGGGGTAGGCCTCTGGGGAGTCCTCCGCACCACTGGACCTATAGCCTACAGCCTTGCTATCGAGCGTGTGACGAAGGATATGCCGAAGGAACTCTACCGCCACATTCGCTGTGCCGAAGAAATTGGTCTACGCATCTCAATCTATGATAGTGATGGTGCCTTCGCTCACCGCAAGAAGATCACCAACTACCACAATCAGCTCAGTGCCGTCTCACGCAACGGATCAGAGTTCTATACGAAGTATTTCCACTTCTTCTTCTGGTCGCGCTGGGTACTACGTATCCTGTGTGACAAGATCCGCCAGCGCTTTCAGTAGCACTCACAGCTAAAAGCATCTCCCATAAAAAGGCCGAGGTGCCGCATGACTCAGCATCAGCTGAGCACATACGGCACCTCGGCCTTTTATATTATTCTCTATCGGAGAAGGCTACCCATTAAGGGTGCTCCTGCGTAGTGAAGGGACGGCAGGAGAAGCGGAGAACAGAACGCATATGTTCATTAAATGAGCCCTCTCCATTAATCCAGAACTTAGCACCTTGGGGAGCCATAGCCAGGACATTTTCATCTCCGACCCAATAGAAGGAAGGAGCTCCCTTACCAGCAATCACCTGAGGAGCTGAGTATGAGTTATAGTAATTGTACAGTGCCTGTATTCTAGAATAAGTCGTCTTCAAGCGTCCTGCTAAAGCATTCCATTCTGCTCTATGAGGGAAGACGGGCTTCGAATCCGCAATAAAGGAGGTATAGCTAATAGGAAGTACACGGCGCTCCTTGCGCAATGAAGCATCATTCCAAAAAGCCTCATTTGCGATATCATCTACACTACCCACAAAGTATGCACCGAGATGAATTGCATCAATTTGGAAAGCAACTCTTTCGTGTTCTGTGTACGTCTTTTTATCACTAGCAAACCAAGGAGTCTGCATGTGATAAGGAGGATTACGTCTACCGACAAGCTGAGAATGTAGCATCTGCGTGATATACAAATCCCAAGTTGCTCCAGGAGCCTGAGGATTATTCACTCGCTCATAGCGATAAGCCACACTATACTTATTTGTTCCTCCAAGATTGCGCAGGGCTAACGCATAAACGACATTACCAACGCGGCGGGAGGAAAACTTCGTTGTCCCCGATACAGAGCCGACTTGAGCTGTAACGTCAGCCTCATTGACAACTCCTCCACCAACTGTGTTAACAGCTTGGGATCCATGGAAGGGAATAATACTCTCCCATTGCGCTACATTAGGAGAAGTATACTGTCGACCATTGCTATTCAGGCCCACTTGGTTTGCTTCTGCCCCTGTCAGCATTGCAAACGAATTAACGCCATGCTGCGTGTCCAGCTGATTGGAAGTCCCATGAGGGATAGTACCACCTGGCACGAACTGCCCTGGGTCCTTACGCACAACATTGTACTCCGCCATGTAGTCCAGTGGCGTGTAGGGGTTGTAGTAGACCGCATCGAAGTAGACGCTCTTCCCCGAGAGCACCTGATGAGGATGCTTCTTACCATAGATATAGGTATGCTTAGGCTCGAGGATACGAGCATTGCTACTGGTACCCGTCTCAGCGATGAGCGTCGTAGAGAGATTCGTACCAGCCGTCGTCGTGGGGATAGCCCAGAAGAGAATCGTGGGGATACCAGGTGCTACATTGCGCTTCACATCAGCCCCCACCGAGGTATCGGAGAAGATCTTTGCGCTACTCCCGCCTTGCAGAGAAAAGACATCACCCGTGAAGATCTTCTCATATTCGGGGGTCGAAGTATTGAGCGCAGTAAACTCCTTCTTCGTAGCTGCAGTCTGAGAGGGAATCCACTTCATCAGGTTGCCATTATTCGCACCACCACGGACAGCCTCCGTCTTGCTCTTGAAGTCAATTGCAGGCAGGTCATTCTTAGCTAAGCTAAAGTAACCGGCAAAGCTCAGAGAGGTCGATACGATGCGCAGTCTATTCACCGTTAGGGCAACCTGCCCGCTCCCCAGACGCTGCTTATATGCATCATCCAGTCGGAGCGTCGCACGGCAGAGGACACCCTGAGGGAATACCTCGAGCTTACGCTGCTTCTCTGCCTGCGACCAGTCCTTAGGCCACTTGGGGTGACCATTGGGATAGGTAGGCATCTCCATCCAATGTGACACAGCAGGTATATCCATCACACGCCCTGCCGATGTAGCTACAGGGGCAGCTTCAGGACCACTTGTACCGAACCTCATCTGCCCAGCATTCTTATCATAGGTCCCCCCCATAGCGATCATGACATACCACTTCTTACCAGGAGCAAGAGCGGAGCCAGAGCCCAGCTTGATTCGTTCCTTCTCGATGTGGTAGCCATTAGTCGTCTTCACAGCCTTAACCTCATAATAGGTAGGTTCATCATTGCCACTACTGCGGATGATGCAGAGTACAGGCAGCTCATTAGGGAGTGTGATACCATGACGGCCCTTAGCATTGAGCGTAGGGCTGACCGTAGCTGAGATACCACGGAGCGTGCTCTCCGTCTCCTCGCTGAAGGTGATATTGAAGTCCGCTGCGAGCGGGAAGTCAATATTCCCCTCACGATAAGAGGCAGCAGCCTCTTGAGGAGTCTTGGTCTGTAAGGGTTCGGAGGTCACTTCATTGCGACAAGAGGCAAAGAGCCCCATGGCTGCGAGAGCCAGTAGCGGGAAGGTACGACCCATCCAGCGAGAGATACTAATAGTCGTTGTCTGGTTCATAACCTTGGATTTCATCAAAACGATAGTCGACAGGAGCCGAAGGATCGACAAGCAAATCACCCGTATGGAGCGTATAGAGCTCCAGTGTGGGCGCTACGTAAGCCTCCTTTGAGGGAAGCGTTGAGTACATTTTACTTATGTGAAGAATTAGTTTCTATAATAGAATAGAGATAGGGAGTAGATACGTCTTACTAATCAAAAGTAAGCCCAACTCAGGTGCTGGTGATCCCCAATTCACAGGACGAAACCAGCAAAATCGACTGCAGAGGTACGACAATAAAGGAAAACACTCAACAACTATAATGTAAGACCTTAGCCAAGAGGGCTATAAAGAAAGGTCTATGGCACAGCTTTGAGCAGGCACATTTAGCACGAGAAGCACCTCACCAATAGCACACAAAAGGCCATATACACAGCCCCACAGACATCCTCTATAGGGTGTGCTTCTCCATAGCTATATGGTCGAAATACGTAGCAGTACTGGTCACGACACAAAGCAGTATAGGTTACTTCACCGATCTATATAGGTCCGAGTGGCAACTAATATAGGTCGCGGCACGAAGCAATATAGGTTACTTTCCCCACCTCGCAGGTATGCGTCTGTAGTGAGCTGGTGGGATGTGCTCGCTCTTCTGTGAGCTGGTGTGTGAGTCTGGTGTGTACGTGTGAGTTGGTGCGTGAGCTGGTGCGTTGCCTTCGCTTCGGTAGGCGTATAAACGACGATAGGGTGACGAAGCTTTCACTCCATCACCCTATCTCTTAAAATGGCGGCTACCTACTCTCCCACAAAACGCAGTACCATCGGCACGAT
>NZ_ALKJ01000004.1:0-9355 GCF_000292995.1 Porphyromonas sp. oral taxon 279 str. F0450
ACGGGCGACTTGCCTTCTTTGTTCTCGTAGTTTGAGCGTAGGTAGAAGGACACCTTGAACGATTGTCTCATAATGCATCATTCCTTAGTGTAGCAGGTACTACAAAGTTACTTACTTACACATTGAATGAGAGCATGTTGCTGCCTTCAATTAGCCCTTCATTTAGCCGTCACTGCTACACTAATTGCTACGCCTTGATTTGTGTAGCAGTTTCTGTAGCAGAATTTGACCGATTGATGACGATTAGACCCTAGGGGTAAGCCGTCAGGTCTATGGACTGCATACAAAGAAAAATCGTTGTAAGACCGTGTCCTACAACGATTTCCTTTTATTCTGAAGGCTTTTCTGATGACCATTTTGCAGTCACTTTGAAGCCTTTTAGCGGAGAGAGAGGGATTCGAACCCCCGGAACCTCTCAGTTCAACGGTTTTCAAGACCGCCGCAATCGACCACTCTGCCATCTCTCCATGGTCAATTTTACCCCGTCTAAAGCCCATCCGCAAGGGAGGGTAGGGGGCTTAACCGATGCAAAGATAGTCTATTTCGGTGAATTTGCAAGAGCAGACCTGTCGGAGAGGGCAATGTCTCCCTCGTGAGGCGGGGAGAGAAGGGCGAGTCGTGGGACCTGCTGCCATACCTGCTCGCTGGGGAAGTTGTACCTTTGTGAGAAGGCCGCGGGACTGCGGTCACAGCACATCGCCTAATACATTATATATATGAATAAGTTCAAGGGCTTCCTCTACGGGATGACTGCATCTGCGACCTTCGGGCTGCTGCCCCTCTTCACGCTGCCGACGATGGCCGAGGGTATGACGACGGATAGCATCCTCTGCTATCGTATGCTCTTCGCTTCGCTGCTGGTAGCCGTGCTGATGATGGTGCGTCGGGTGAACTTCTCCGTGGATGTGCGCGAGCTGAGTTGGCTCGTCCTCTTGGGCTTCTTCTACTATGGGTCGGCTACTCTGCTCTTCCAGGCCTATGGGAGTATGTCGAGCGGGATGGCCACGACGCTGCACTTCCTCTATCCGGTGGGCGTGACGCTCATTATGGCGGTACTCTTCAAGCAGCGTCCTTCGCCCTTTACGATTATCGCTATTGTCCTGGCGCTCTCGGGCGTGGCACTGCTCTCGCTACGTGGCAGTGGGGGAGAGGACGGGAATGCTTCGCTGGTTGGCATCCTGTTGGTCCTGCTCTCGGGGCTCAGCTATGCGATCTATCTTGTGACGGTGAATAATGTCCGCCGCATCCGCGAGATGGACAATCTGAAGCTGACGCTCTACGTCCTCCTATCCAGTGCGGGCTTCTTCCTCATCAATGCGTCCTTAAATGGCGGGGTACAAGCGATCCCCAGCGGGTCGGTACTGGTCAACCTCCTGCTGCTGGCCTTCCTCCCTACGCTGGTGTCAAATCTTGCGCTCGTACGGGCGATCAAGAGTATTGGCTCGACACTGACCTCGGTCCTCGGGGCTATGGAGCCGCTGACGGCTATTATCATCGGGGTGGTGGTCTTCGGCGAAACGATTTCGGGTACGATGGCTCTGGGGATTCTCCTCATCATCGCAGCGGTGACGATCATCGTACTTTCGCCCCTCCTTGATAAGAATATCGCCGAGCGCCTACGCCGTTTTGCCCAGCGACCTATTGGGCGGAGGTAGGTCGGGCGAAGGGACTTACTTCCTGCTTTATCTCTCCTAATTATACAGTGTTCCTTGCGGTGAAGGGCTCTCCTAGGGGAGGGCCCTTTGTCGTTTGCGTGGGAGCAGGGAAAAATGAACCAGTACTGGTCGCTGAGTGGACCAGTACTGGTTGCCAATAGTGACCAGTACTACTTCGCATCGTGACCAGTACTCCTCCGATCGATGACCAGTACTGGTTGATTTTTCCTCTTCCGAGGAGGGCAATTTGCCCCAGCTGAAGAGGTGCGGAGAAGAGGTGAAATAGGGGGTGCCGATGTAACCGACTTTATGGTCTATTCGTATTGTCTAAGGCGGGGGATTTGGTGAATTCAAAACATATCTCTTAATTTGTAGTCGAGAGATGTAGCAAAAAACGCTCAGCTCCACGCACAAGTTTCATTCATTACGTAGCAATAAATAGTCGCCTATCGAGCAAGCTTTACATATCTGAAAGTAATTAAGTCTATCGCTGGTCCGTAGCCAGAGTCTGCCCCGATGTCTTGTGGGCGCGCCCTGTGGATCCAGCCCTAAACTGAGACGACAATGAGACGATATGAAAGCATGAGCGATGATCAGCTGGTGCACCTTTATTCCGCTGGGACTAACGAAGCCTTTGATACGCTTCTCCTTCGCTACGATGCCTATGTCCATACGACGATCCGCTACTGGGTCACTGACGAAGATCTCGTGGAAGATATCTTCCAGGATACCTTCATCAAGGTCATGATGACCATTCGCCAAGGCCGCTACACGGCTGAGGGGAAGTTCCGCAGCTGGATCGGGCGCATCGCGCACAACCTGATCATGGACCACTTCCGCCGTCAGCGTACGCGTGGTCAAGAGCAGACGATCGAGGGGACTTCGACCGAAGATCTCCTGCAGACGATCCAGATCCCCTCTCCCGAAGCTATCGCTGAGGAGCGCCTGATCCACGGCGAATATGTCGATGAGCTGGGCTACGGCCTGAGCCAGCTCTCTGCCGAGCAGCAGGAGGTAGTGCGCCTTCGCTACTGGGAAGAGAAGAGCTTCAAGGAGATCGCCGAAGAGACAGGCGTCAGCATCAATACGGCCCTCGGGCGTATGCGCTACGCTCTGCAGCATCTGCGCCGCTACGTGCGTCAGTAAGCCTCCCGCCCCTTGTGCGGTGGGACGATACCATATAATATATATGTCCCTTCGCAGCCTTACACTTGCCTTCGCGCTCGTGCTCTCCGTCCTTTTCCCCGCTGCTCTGTGGGCGCAAGAGGGAGCCGTCGAGCGTCAGCCCTATCTCGACTTACGCCGCTACTATATTGGCTTCCGCCTCGGGCTTCACTTGCCCGATGTACGGATCACCAATAGCGGGGCGGTCAATAGTCTGGGAGGACAACTCTGGGCCGATAGCCCCGTGTGGCACCCGGGCTTCAGCATCGGCGTCATCGGGGGCGTGACCCTCGTGCCTCAGCTGGAGCTACGCCTGCTCCCGACGCTTCATCTCGGGGATGTGCCCGTGGCCTACACTGATGGGAGCCAAGAGGTAGAGCGCCTCTCTCTGCGCACGAGTAGCCTGCAGCTACCACTGGAGCTGAAGTGGGCAGCCGTGCGCTGGGGCAATTACCGCCCCTTCGTCGCTGCTGGTGGCTATGCAGCCCTGCAGCTCGGGACGCGCTCGAGCGAACTCCTGCACCTCCGCCCTATAGACTACGGGCTGAGTATCGGTGCTGGGTGCGACCTCTACTTCTCCTTCTTCAAGCTCTCGCCTCAGCTGACCTTCCACTACGGCTTGGCGAACCTTCACCAAACGCATCGTCCCGATCTGCAGGGCGATCCACGGATACGCTTCACCGAGGCCGTTCGTGGGATGGCGACACGTGCGCTTCTCTTCACGCTGTCCTTCGAGTAAAATGGCTTTTTAAATAGTTTTAACTATCTTTGCAGCAAATAGCCTCTTCTCAGAGGGATCATATTAAACGATTTAGGACATTATGAAAAGATTTGCTCTTATATTCTCAGCACTCCTTCTCTGCGTGGGCTTTGTCGTCGCACAGAGTGGTAAGGGTGCCGTCATCTCTTCCGCTGCGCCAGAGTTTGACTTCGGCATCATCAAGGAAGCTAATGGTAAGGTCTCACATACCTTTGTTATCAAGAATACGGGGGACGCTCCTCTGGTGATCACGCGTGTCGCTACGCCTTGCGCTTGCACGACGCCTGAGTACAGCCAGGAGCCTATCGCTCCAGGCCGCGAAGGGAAGATCACTGTCTCCTTCAACCCCGCAGGCCGTCCCGGTCCCTTCTTCAAGAATGTCGCCGTCTATAGCAATGGCCGCGATGGGGCCTTCACCCTGCGTATCAAGGGTACGGTCGAGTAATCTCACCGGACTCTATCACGACTAAGACGAAGCCGCTACAGCATCTCAGCTGTGGCGGCTTCGCTCTTTTATAGACCTGCTCTATGGGTAGATGTGCCGAATTTTATGGGGGAAATAGGCACAGATATGGGTAAATGGTTGTACCTTTGTATCATAAATTCTTTTAGGAAATGAGTAGTATCCCCTTTGATCTGTCGAAGATCCGCGCCTTCGTCCTGGATATGGACGGGGTAGTGAGTGCTACGGTGAGCCCCATTGGCCCCGATGGTATGCCCATGCGTACGGTCAATGTCAAGGACGGCTATGCGATGCAGTACGCTGTCAAGCAGGGCTACACGCTGGCAGTCATCTCCGGTGGTGCGAGCGAAGCGATGACGCAGCGCTTCCACCAGCTCGGTGCTAAGCACGTCTATATGCGGGTCTCAGACAAGGCTGCTCAGCTCGATATCCTCTGCCAAGAAGCGGGTATTACACCCGACCAGATCGCCTATATCGGCGATGATATCCCCGACATCCCCATCATGAAGCTCGTGGCTCTGCCCTGCGCTCCTGCGGATGCCGCTCCCGAAGTCAAGTCCATCGCTACCTACATCTCCCTCTGTGATGGGGGCTATGGTGTGGTGCGTGACGTCATCGAGCAGACCCTGCGCGCCAATGGCCAGTGGTCGCTCTCAGCAGGCTTTGGCTGGTAAGGAGACCGTATAATACTATGTGGAAGCACCTCGACGACTACCAGATCATCTTAGGCTCACAGTCTCCGCGCCGTGTGGAGCTCCTGCGTGGGCTGGATCTTCCCTTTGAGCAGATCCGTCTGGAGGGTGTCGATGAGTCTTACCCTACTGACCTGCCTCTCGAGGAGATCCCCCTCTATATCGCTCGCGTGAAGGCGGAGGCTTATCGCCCACTTCTCGGTGAGCGCACGCTCCTCATCACGGCTGATACGCTGGTCTTCATCGGGGATAAAGTCCTCGGTAAGCCCCGTGATGCTGCGGAAGCGAAAGCGATGCTTCGCGAGCTAAGTGGGCAGAAGCATACTGTCACTACGGGTGTCGTACTGATGACGGCCGAGCGTTCGGTGGCATTCTCCGACACAGCGACGGTGGAGTTCCTCCCCCTGACGGATGAGGAGATCGACTACTACGTCACTCGCTACCAGCCCCTGGACAAGGCTGGCGCCTACGGTATACAAGAGTGGATCGGCTACCGTGCCATCCGCCGTATCGAAGGCTCTTTCTACACGGTAATGGGCTTGCCAGTGCATCTGGTGGGCGAACAATTGATGAGCATATTTCATACAAATACATCCAATAGATAATGTATATACAGATCGTAGGCGGGCGCATTTACACGCCCACAGGCTGGATCGATGGAGGCAGTGTCCTCGTCGAAGGCAAGAAGATCAAAGCGATTCTTAATACCGATCTCCCTATCGAGGGTGCACGTCAGCTGGATGCTCGAGGCTCGTACATCATCCCTGGTGGGATCGAGATGCACGTGCACGGCGCTGCCGGAGCAGACTATATGGACGGGACGCTAGAGGCCTTCCGCACGGCATCGGATTACCACCTCCAGCAGGGTACGACGACGATCTTCCCCACACTCTCCACCTCGAGCTATGAGACGATCATGAAGGGTATCGAGTGCACGGAGGTCCTGATGAAGGACGATGAGTCCACCGTCGAAGGTCTCCACCTCGAAGGTCCTTACTTCTCTGTGAAGATGGCTGGTGCTCAGCTCCCCGAGCTGATCCGCCCCGCTCGTCCTGAGGAATACACGAAGATCATGGAGCGCGGTGACGGTGTCATCAAGCGCTGGGACGCTGCTCCCGAGATCGAGGGTGCACTGGACTTCGGTAGCTACATCCGTGAGCGCGGTGTCGTCGTCGCACTGGCACATACTGAGGCCAACGACAAGCACGTCCGTGCAGCTTGGGAACATGGCTACACGCTCGGTACGCACTTCTACAATGCGATGAAGGTCGCACACAAGGTAGGTGTCTACAAGGAGCCCGGTGCCGTAGAGACCATCCTCGATATGCCCGACTTCGATATCGAGGTGATCTGCGATGGTATCCACGTGCCTCCCGTGATGGTCCACCTGGCTTACGCTGTGAAGGGCCGCGAACGTATGGCACTCACTACCGATGCCCTCCTCTACACGGGTACGGTGAACTTCAAGGACCCCACGGGTCACGCTATCGTCGAGGACGGCGTCTGCAAGCTCAGCGACCGCTCAGCTCTCGCTGGTAGTATCGCTACGATGGACCTCCTCATCCGCACTGCCGTGCAGAAGGCTAATATCCCCCTCATCGATGCTATCTACATGTGCTCCTATACGCCTGCCCGCATCATGGGTATTCAGGATACGAAGGGCGCTCTCGAGGCAGGCCACGATGCGGATATCCTCTTCCTCGACGAAGACCTCCAGCTGCGCTTCGTCATGCACCGTGGTCGCACGGTCCGTGGCGAAGAATACTGGGCTTAGTCTAAGCTTACCCCTAAGATAAGGATGCCTCATGCTCTAGGAGCATGGGGCATCTTCGTTTATCCCCACGAGGGGTGGGTTTGAGGGGTGAAAATCCGTATTTCTAGGTATTGAGTGGGCTGGGGATAAGTGCTAGTTTTGTTCCGAATATATGTAAGGCTTCGGCCAAGAAACTGAATAAACCATGGGACAAATCAATTTAGAGGGGCTTGGAGCAGTCCAAGAGACCCTGATCATTCCGCTAGCGATGCGTGCGCTGGACCTCAAGAGCAAGCGTCCGATCCTCGGCGATGAGCGTGCAGCGAGACTCTACGAAGAGATTACTTATAGTGATAAGAAGTTCGCCCCTAAGAAGAGCCCTAGTTACTACGGCTGTCTCAAGCGGGCAGGCTATATGGACGGTGAGCTTATCCGCTACGCTCGGGAGCTGCATGCCCAAGGCAAGCCCTTCGTCACCGTCAATGCGGGCTGCGGGCTAGACACCCGAGGAGAGCGCATAGCTGGAGCAACCTACGGCGCTGCCCACTACGATGTGGACTTCCCTAATGTCATTGAGCTACGTCAGAGGCTCCTCGGGGAGAGCGCTACGGCTCTAGGCTCGGACTTGCTGGAGGGAGATTGGCTCGCTCGGCTCGCAAGTGAGATCACGCCCGAGACGCAGGTCCTCATCACGATCGAAGGGGTCTTCGCCTACTTCACCCTAGAGCAGATCCAGCTTTTGCTTGAGCATCTGCACCACTACTTCGCAGGGCGCTGTGTGCTGGTCTTCGATGCGCTCAGTAGCTTCTGGGCAGGGCGATCCAAGATGCACGACACGCTCAAGCACATGGAGGCGACCTTCGTCGGGGGCATTGACTCGGAAGTGGATATTCTGCGTCTCTTGCCTCAGGCGCAGTTTGAGCGGAAAAAGGCGGTCGTCGATCTGATGGCAGAGGTCTGGTGGGTCGCTCACCTGATGCAACTGACTAAGAAGATGCGGGAGAGTACGCAGATCTTCACCTTCCGTCTTTGATGTAGCGGGTACTTATTCCGCCTTTTAGCTAATCGCCCCGCTTGTATCCTCTGGGTACAAGCGGGGCGATTTGATTTGTAGGGAGCGTTGCGCGCTCTTCTACGAGACTCTCCCTTCGACCGAAGAGAGGCATTGGCTTGACGACACGGAGACCTTAGCCCAAGAGGCGGGCGGGAAGGAAGGCTTGTCTTCTGCTTTTTGGTGAAACCCCTTTGCCTCGGATAGCTTCAAGGGATAACTTCTATGCAGATGTTGCCTTTAGACGAGAAGCAGGGTCAGCAGATAGCCTCCGAAGACGAGCCAGATATAGAGCCCCGAGGCTAGGAGGAAGGCCTTAGCACCCGACTGACGGAACTTGGCAAAGGTCGCATCCAAGCCGATCGCTGTCATCGCCATCGCCAGCATGAAGCCGTCAATGACCTCGATGATATGCGTCAGCTGGTGATATGCTGCGACTCGGCCGATGTGCTCAGCACCCATGCCCAGTAGCGTATTGATCCCGATAGCGATGAGGAAGTAGAAGGCAAACCAAGGTACTTGTATCTTCCCCGAAGTAGCGTTGTCTGCACTTCCTCGGCGCATGATGTAGCCGAGGATCATCAGGACGGGTGCGAGCATGAGGACACGGAGCATCTTCGTCATCGTCGCGATGCCCGCGATGTCTACGCTGGAGCTGTGGGTGTCGGGTGTCATCGCAGCTCCCGCGCCGACGACGTGTGCGACCTCATGTATGGTAGAGCCCGTGTAGACCCCGACAGCTTGTGGGGAAAGGGCATCTAAGAGCCCTGCACGGTAAAGGAGCGGGTAGCCAAACATCGACAGCGTACCGAAGAGTACTACCGTCGCTACGGCGACGACCGTCTTGTGTGGCTTCGCTCCTACGACGGGCTCAGTGGCGAGTACAGCCGCTGCTCCACAGATAGCCGAGCCCGAGGAGATGAGTAAGCGTTCGTCTTTGTCTAAGCCAAGCGCTCGCCCGAGGTAATTCCCGAGGATGAGTGTCCCAGCGACGATGATCACGTCGATGAGGATGGCGCCACCACCTACGGCGAGGAGCGTATCGAAGCTCAAGCGAAAGCCATAGAGCACGATCCCCGCACGAAGGATTTGCTTGCTGGCGATCTTTAGCCCGCCATCCCAGCTCTCGGGGAACTGGGAGCGAACGGTGTTGGCCAAGATCATCCCCACGATGACGCCGAGCACCATCGGGCTGAGGCGCAGATCGTGGAGGAAGGGCACGAGTGAAAGGGCATGGACAAGGAGGGTCAGGACGATGAGGAAGAGGAGACCGTGGATGGTACCTCGAGGGAGCGCTTTCATTGAATTGCTGTCGTGAGTAATAGATCTTTTGTCCTGCAAAGATACGGCACTCCTCGCTACCTTATACAGGTGGGGCGTATGAACCGTATTGGTCGCTGGGCTAACCTATATAGCTTCACTCGCTGAGCAATATGAGACTGTTGCGTCGTGTATAGCTAAAAGTTGTGGACGAGTGGCAGATAAGTTTGGACTATGCACGTGGATCAAATATCTACGTACGTGGATATTTGGATTTACGTGCCTGGTCTTTAAGACTACGTGCATAGATCGAAGAATACCACTATGAGAAGGAGCTTTTTCTTCACGAGAAGGACACTTTTCCCTCCGCTGGATAAGAGGAAAACGCGCGATGAGGCGAAGGGCTTGCCTGATCACTTCGGAGAGGCATATCGGGGAGCTGGGTGCGCGATGCCTTAGCACAATAAGTAGGGGGTAGGACTCTGCCGCAACGGTCTCCATATAGGTTCGCTCACCCCTCTCTAATGCTTTAGGTGGATATGAATATAGGCAGGGGG
>NZ_ALKJ01000005.1:0-49196 GCF_000292995.1 Porphyromonas sp. oral taxon 279 str. F0450
CACGGCCTCCATCTCTACGCGGTAGAGATGGAGGCCGTGACCTATTTATTAGCTTATTAGCGGGTATCAGTCTATCCCCAGCAATAGGTATTTTGTGGGTAGGTGATCCATAGTTGTGCTTTCTGTGTTTAACTTTGTGTAGACCTAAACAGAACAAGATCCCTCGCTCTACCGAGGAATCGCTCTCGAGAAAGCCTCTCTCTCCGCTCGACATGTAGCCCTTTCCCTGGATCCTTTGACGGGTGAGTTGCGCTGGGTGGACTACGTCTTGCTCTGTTGTTGGTCCGATTCGTATAATCAACTTATAGTATACATGAAGAGTATTATTTGCCGTATGGCACTACTGCTGAGCCTTGTCCTTGTGGTCCTTGGACAAGCTCAGGCACAGCACTCAGCGACGACGGGGAGTATCGTGGGTACCGTCGTCGATGCTTCGACTCACGAAGCCCTTCCTAATGTCCAGGTTCTCATCAAGGGGACGACTATTGGCACGACGACCGATGTCCATGGAGCATTCTCCATCCAAGGCCTTGCTCCGGGCTCTTATACCATCCAAGCACGTCTCGTGGGCTATGGGGTGGAGGAGAGCCGTGTCGGTATCGAAGCTGGGAATAGTCGCCACCTCGATCTCTACCTCCAGCAGCAGAGTATTGACCTCGATGGGGTCGTCGTCTCGGCTAATCGTCAGGAGACGCTTCGCCGTCATGCACCGAGCCTTGTCACCGTCCTCTCGCAGGAGATCTTCAAGAAGACCAATTCGGAGAACCTCAGCCAAGGTCTCCGCTTCCAGCCAGGTCTTCGCATCGAGGACAACTGTCAGAACTGTGGCTTCAACCAAGTGCGTATCAACGGGCTTGAAGGGGCTTATTCTCAGATCCTCATCGATAGCCGTCCTATCTTCAGTTCGCTTGCTGGCGTTTATGGTCTGGAGCAGATCCCTGCCTCTATGATCGAGCGTGTCGAGGTGGTACGTGGGGGTGGATCAGCCCTCTTCGGCGCTAATGCCGTCGGTGGGGTGATCAATGTGATCACGAGAGAGCCTCTGCGCAATACCGCTAGCCTTCGCCAGAGCTATACTTCCTTCCAGCAGAACAAGGGGGCATACACTTCGCTGATGCCTACGACCTCGTTCAACGGTTCGCTGGTCAGCGAAGACCGCCGTGCTGCTGCGATGATCTTCGGTCAGCATTCCTCTCGTGGGATCGTGGATGTCGATGGGGATGACTTCACCGATATTCCCGAACTGAAGAATAGAGCCCTGGGCTTCCGTGCCTACTACAAGACGGGCATCTATGGCAAGCTGACGGCTGAATACCGCTCCATGCACGAGTATCGTCGTGGTGGTGATCGCCTAAGTGAAGCACCCTTCCAAGCTCGTATTGCTGAGTATCTCCAGCACTTCGTCGATGGGGGAAGCCTACGCTTCGACCAGACGACTGCTGAGGGCAACGACAGCTTCAGTCTCTATGCTTCGGGGCAGAAGGTCCTGCGTAAGAGCTACTATGGTGGAGGTGACTATGCCGATGAGCTTCTGAAGCCCCTGATCAACCTCCCTCGTGGTAATGCCCAAGGCACCGACGAGGAGAAGAAGCAGGCCGAGGAGTATCAGAAGGCTTATGATGATGCCCTCAAGGCACTGACAGCCTATGGCGAGACCAAGGGCTTTGACTTCCAGGGGGGCGGTACCTACGTCCACAAGTTCCCTAAGTCGCTTACTCTTACGGTAGGTGCTGAGGGTGCTTATTCGACGCTCAACGATAAGAGTGGCTACCGTGCTCACGGCATCGATCAAGTGACGACGACTTGGTCGCAGTACGACCAGCTGGAGTATTCGACCGACCGTTGGAATTTCCTCCTTGGTGGCCGCTTCGACTATGTTCGTCTGACGCAGGGTGGGCAGAAGAGCATTGATCCGCTCCTCATCTTCAGCCCCAGAGCGAACGTGCGCTTCAATCCCACGAAGGACCTCAGTCTACGCCTCTCTTACAGCGAAGGCTTCCGTGCTCCTCAGTTCTTCGATGAGGAAATGCATGTCACGCTGGCGGGTGGTGAGCCCAAGGAGCGTGTCCTAGCGAAGGATCTGAAGGAAGAGCGCTCTCGTAGCCTCAGCGCTTCCTTCGACTGGTACACCACGCTGGGGAAGGGCTGGCAGCTCAACCTCATGGGTGAAGGCTTCGCTACCTGGATCCGAGACAAGTTCACTCCAGACAACGAGGACGGTGTCCTCGACCCCAAGACGGGGCGCAAGGTCATCACGATCATCAACGCTCGTGATGGGATGAGCAAGGTCTATGGCCTGAGCTTCGAGGCTCGTCTGGCGTACCAGCGACTCTTCGATCTGCAGGGCGGTGTGACCCTACAGCGTAGCCTCTACGGGCAGGACAAGGTGCTCTTCGATGCTGATGAAGACAATCCTACGCAGGCCAAGGTCACCACACGAGACTACGAGCGTACCCCTAATCTCTACGGCTATCTGACTGCTACGCTACGTCCTACCTCTGCTCTGAGCTTCGTCCTCTCAGGTACCTATACGGGCTCGATGAATGTGCCCCATACGGCCTACGAAGGAGTGGGGGATCTCAACCTCCAAGCTAATGAGCTGAATGCTCAGGGGCACTTTGATGTCGTGCGTGATGGGACGCGCTATCGTGGGCAGAATGCAGGGTCGGCTTACCTCCACAAGGCCAAGCCCTTTGTTGATCTTGACTTCCGTGTAAGCTATGCTTTCAGCCTCACTTCGCTGGTGAAGCTTACGCTGGATGCTGGTGTGCAGAACTTCCTCAATGCCTATCAGAAGGATACCGATATGGGTCCTGGACGAGCTTCGGACTACATCTATGGGCCGAACCGCCCTCGTCGCCTCTACCTCTCAGCGACCTTCGATATCTAAGAGATGGCCTTGCGCAATGGTCCCGTATATAGGTATATGGGTGCGTAGGTAGAACTATATAGGAAGCAGTCCAAAGCTATATAGCTTTGGACTGCTTCCGTATAGCTTTGTGAAGTGACCTCTATTAGCTTGTTGCTCCGCATAGGGATAAAAGTTGTAGACGAGTGGCAAATAAGTTTAGGCTACGTACGTGGCTCTAATATCTACGTACGTGGATATTTAGATTGACGTGCCTCGTCTTTAGGACTACGTACATAGACAGAGGAAACCCACTACGTGAAGGTGCTTTTTCTTCACGAGAACAATGCTTTTCCCTTCGCTGGATAAGAGGAATACTCGCGATAAGGCGAAGGGCTTGCGTATCACTTCGGAGAGGTATATCGGGGAGCTGGGCGCACGATGCCTTAGCACTCTAAATAGAGGGCTGGACTCTCGGCTACAGCCTCATCTAAGCAGATATACGCTCCCCATATAAAAGGTCACGGCCTCCATCTCTACTCGGTAGGGATGGAGGCCGTGACCTTTTGCTCTTGGTGGCTACTCTCTTGGGTAGCGCGAGAGACTACTTGCGGAAGAGGTGCTTGAACTCATCGGCATAGAGGCGAGAGAGCCCCTTGCGATTGTCGATGGCTTCGCCGACGACGATCATCGTCGTCAGGGTGAGTTTGTTCTCGTGGACGATCTGTGCGAGGTCACGCAGTACGCCACGGTAGATACGCTGGTCAGGCCACGTCAGGTGGTAGCAGGCCGCGACGGGCGTATCCTCGGGATAGTGCTCAAGGAGCTGGCGCTGTACATCGTCGACGATACCCGCGCTGAGGAAGATACACATCGTGCTCTGTGAGCGAGCCAAGAGGTGAAGCTGCTCCGTCTCGGGCATCTTCGTGCGGCCTTCGCCACGCGTCAAGATGATGGTCTGCGTCTTCTCGGGGATGGTGAACTGCGAGCGGAGCTCCGCAGCTGCCGCCTGGAAGGATGAGATCCCTGGGGTGATATGGTAGCTCATCCCATAGGCATCGAAGAAGGCCATCTGCTCCTGGATCGCCCCGTAGATACAGGGGTCACCGGTGTGAAGGCGGGCGACGATGAGGCCCTTGTCGTAGAACTCCTTCATCAGAGCGAACTGCTCCTCGAGGTTCATGTCAGCCGAGCTACGCACCGTAGCACCTGGCTTAGCGCATAGCGTGAGGGCACGAGGGACGAGGCTTCCCGCATAGAGGATGAGGTCTGCGATCTCCAGCCACTGACGACCACGGATGGAGATGAGGTCGGGGTCACCAGGGCCTGCACCGACGATCTCGATATGTCCGCGGCGTTCTGCACTGCGCTCTACAGCCAGAGCGAAGGTGAAGTCATTGCCATTGTGGAGTATACCCTTCTGCTTCTCCAGCACGAGACTACCGAGGGAGGCAGCATAGCGTGCCGTGCTCTCAGCTACACCCCATACGCCCGTCACCTCGTGGACCTTCTTCGAGGGATTAGCGACCTCTACGTCTGCCAGGTCGGCTGCGGTGTAGATCTCGGGAGTGAGCTGGAGGGTCGCGGCGAGCTCATGCAGGAGCGGCTCATCCTTCTTGAGGTCGATGGTCGCCAAATGGTGGATGGACTCGGGGAAGAAGCCATGACGGCGTACTTCACCGAGGATATAGCTGACGATATCCTTGGGGTCGCACTGATAGCGGCAGCCGAGGCCGAGGCTCAGTACGGGCGGGATGAAGTGTACGATGGGGAGCTGGTCGGTCTCCAGTGCTCGGTAGGAGACGACGAGGAGAAGTGCGTACTCGGAGAGACGAGGGATAAGCTCCTCACGGGAGTAATAGATGTCGACGTGGTCGGCCTTGGTGCGCTCCAGCTCGCTCGTACCCTTGTCCTGCACCTCGAGGAGGAGGGCGGTCTTCTCTCCATTTGTATAGAGAGCGATGGGGCGGTTCAGCCCCTCGGAACTGCCCTTCGTCACCCAGCCATAGCGGCGAGAGAAGAGATCCAGAGCCCACAGGCCTGTATTGTCGGTCTGCGTGCTGATGACGGGCTCGGCACCGAGGAGGGAGGCGAGGTCGCGCGTCAGCTCGTTGGCACCGCCGATGTGTCCCGAGAGGACGGAGACGACGTGGCGCCCCGTACTGTCGATGTTGATCACCGCTGGATCGGTGTACTTATGCCCGATCAGTGGAGCGATGCTACGCACACAGATACCCATAGCACCGATGAAGATCCACCCTTCGAAAGCGGTGAACTGCTCGGCTACGAACGACTGGATATGATCGATGTGCTCGACCCCTTCCCCAGGATGAGTGGAGAAGAGGCGAGCATCGGGATAGTTGGATAGGATTGGCTTAGCCGTCTGGATCCCTTGGGGTGAGACGGCAAGGATGGCAAGAGTCATAGAGGAGGTTTTGTGTATGATAAGGGGGGATTAGCAGCGAGCAAGGATGCGTGCTATTGCTTCGTGGTCGATGTCTTGATCTTCACCGAGGAGGGTGCCACGCTCACGGAAGCGACGGACGACCTCTTCGCGTAGGTCATCTCCGAAGCCGCGCTCCGCGAGACGGGTCTCGAGACCAAGCGAACGGAAGAATGCTTCCGTCTTGTCGATAGCCTGAGTGATGCGTTCGTCCTCACTACCCTCGGTAAGACCCCAGATACGGGAGGCATACTGCAGGAGCTTGGCATGCTTCCCCTTGCCAGCCTGCTCTCTGAGGAGGGCGGGTAGGACGATGACCAGTGTGTGACCATGCGTTAGCCCCGTGAGAGCCGTGATCTCATGCCCTATGCGATGGGTCGCCCAGTCTTGTGTCACGCCCATAGAGATGAAGCCATTGAGTGCCATCGTCGCCGAGAGCATGAAGGTGGCACGTGCATCGTAGTCTGCAGGCTGAGCCTTGATCTTGTCTGCCTCCTCGATGAGGGTGAGTAGAATGCCTTCTGCCCAGCGATCCATGAGAGGACTCTCCCCGACACGGGTGAGGTACTGCTCTACGACGTGGATGAAGCTATCGGCGATACCGCACGCTATCTGGTAGTCGGGTAGGGAATAGGTATAGCTCGGATCGAGGATCGAGAATAGGGGATATTCGTTGTAGAAGCTGAACTTCTCATGTGTCGCTTCGCTGGAGATCACGGCTCCACGGTTCATCTCTGAGCCCGTCGCGGGGATCGTCAGCACGGTGCCAAGAGGAAGGGTCTGGACGCTTCGGTCAGCCCCATGTAGTACGAGATCCCAAGCATCACGCTCCGAGGGGATAGCGTTGACGATAAGCTTGCTGGCATCGAGGACACTCCCTCCGCCCACTGCGAGGACGAAGGTGACTCCCTCCTGCTTCCCCAGGGCGATAGCCTTACGCAGGGTCTCTACCTTGGGGTTAGGTTCGATGCCCCAGAACTCTACGGTCTGGAAGCCACTGAGCTGACTGATGACAGCTTCGTAGACACCATTACGCTTGACGCTACCTCCGCCGAAGGTGAGGAGGATCTTGGCATCTGAGGGAAGGAGCTTCGGGAGCTCCAGGATGCTGTCTTTACCGAAGACGAGCTTGGTGGGATTGCGGAAGGTGAAGTTGTTCATAGGGCTTTACTTGTCTGGTAGACGTTACTTGTCTGAAGAGATACGGTAGACTTGGCGGTGGATCTCCTGCTGGATGCGGAGGAAGTCTGCTTCCTGCAGTGAGCGATTAGAGAGTAAGTGTAGATCGACCCAGGGGAGGTCTGCTCCATAGGGTGGCTGGCGGTAGTCGAAGGGCTGTACGGTGAGTCCGAAGCGTGCATAGAAGGCTAAGCGTCGCTCCGCCATCGGTGAGTAGCCCGCTGGTTCGGCTTCGAGGACGATGGGATATTCGTCATTGTAGAGCTGTCCCAGCAGCTGGAGTACCTTACTACCAAGGCCTTGTTTTCTTCGATTGGGATCAATGACAAGGTACTCAAAGTAATGTGATGAAGGTAGCTCCCAGCCTACGACGAAGCCCACGACCACGTCATCGGAGAGGATGAGCTGAGCTATATGTTCGCAGCGCTCTGGGCCGAAGAGCTGCGTCCACGGACGACGCTCTTCGGGAGGGAAGGCTTCCTCATAGATCTGTCGCAGATGTGCTGGGGGCTCTTGTCCCCAAGGTATAGGGTATAGCTCGATGGTAGGCATGACGGGTCAGCAGGAGTAGCGGCGTGGGAAGCGCAGGAGGATCGAGAGCAGTGCGCAGCCACCCATGATGAAGGGATAGTAGAGGTTGGGGACGATATCCATAGGCGACACACCTGCGAGCTTCGAAGCAAGGAGGAGCTGAGCACCATAGGGGATGAGCCCCTGCACGAAGCAGGAGAAGGTGTCGAGGATACTCGCCGTCTTGCGTGGATCGAGTGCGTACTGCTTCGTGATCTCACGGGATACCTTGCCCGTGGTGAGGATAGCGATCGTATTGTTTGCTGTGCAGAGGTTGGCCACAGAGACGAGGATAGCGATAGTCAGCTCAGCCCCACGCTTGCCACTGATGCCACGCGTGAGGTGCTTGAGGAGGTAATCGATACCGCCGTTGTAGCGGATGAGCTCGAGTACACCACCTGCCATCAGTGTCACGATGATCAGCTCGCCCATGCCCGTGATACCACTGCCGAGAGCGGCTATCCAGTCCCAGGCGGGTAGCGTACCTGTACCCAGCCCGACAGCACCGCAGGCGATGATGCCGAGGGTGAGGACACCCAGCACGTTCATCCCAGCGACGGCCGCCACGAGGACAAGGAGGTAGGGGAGGGTGAGGAGGAAGGAGCCTTCGCCCGAGGGACGTACGGCAGGGAGCTCCAGCCCGACGACGAAGTAGAGGACGAGAGCGATGATGGCGGCTGGTAGGACGATGGTGATGTTCGCACGGAACTTATCCTTCATGCTACAGCCCTGTGTGCGGGTCGCTGCGATGGTCGTGTCGGAGATGAACGAGAGGTTGTCGCCGAAGAAGGCGCCCCCCGTGACGACGGCAGCTACATAGGCATTCGATAGCCCGAGGCTCTCACCGAGCCCGAGGGCGATGGGTACGAGGGCGATGACCGTGCCGACACTTGTGCCGATGGAGAGGGAGATGAAGCACGCCGCGATGAAGAGTCCTGGGAGGAGGAGCGAGGAGGGGAGGAACGAGAGGATGAGGTTCACGGTCGCGTCAATGGCACCCATGCTCTTAGCACCTGTAGCGAAGGCACCAGCCAAGACGAAGATCCAGATCATCAGGAGGATATTCGGGTCGGAGGCGCCACGTGAGTACTGGCGGATACGCTCCTCGAGCTTGATGCCGCGGGTGATAGCGACGGCATAGATCGAGGCCACCGTGAAGGCCACCGTGATGGGCATCTTATAGAAGTCTCCTGCACAAATAGAGGTCAGTAGATAGACGGAGAGGAAGACGATGAGAGGGCTCAGGCCGAACCAGCCCCATCGCTTCGGTGAAAATGTAGGGGTATCTTGCTGCATGCGGGAGGGAGTAAATGATGGAATGTACGTCGTGCAAATCCCTTGCACAGTGGCACAAAGGTACGCATTCTATTCCGACTATCTGGCGGGTGAGTGCCTGCTAAATGCGCAGTGCCCCGCTCCTCAGTCTGAGGGGCGGGGCACTGCGTAAGGGGGGACGCTCGGTGCAGAGCGCTGATCGTGAGGGATTATCGCAGGGCGACGAAGAGGTCTGCGAGCGTCTTCAGTGAGTTCTCCTTCGAGTCGATCTTCAGGCTCATCTTACCCTCGAGATTGGTGCCCGTGAAGCTCAGGGACTGGAGGACACGGAAGGCCTTGGCCTTCTCGCCGATGAACATCTGGAGCAGATCAGCGGTAGGAGCCGTCGTCAGGAGCTTCTTCAGGTCGATGTAGCAGAAGCTGTTGCTCTTCTTGAGCGAGCTGTAGTCGCTGTGCTTGGTGAAGTTCTCACCCGACGTCTTGAAGAGCAGTTCTCTACCCATCCCGCCATAGGCCAGATAGGTCACACCGTCTTGGTAGCCGAAGAAGAAGGGGCCTTCTGCTATGCGATAGCGGTGGTCTCCACCATCCTTGACGTATCTGCCAGAGTGCTCCTTCTCAGCCTGCTGGTAGAGAGCGTCGACGAGCGTGGCATCCTTCGTCTTGAGGTAGCCTACGAGGCCGAAGTCAGACTGCTCCGCATTGATGCGGGGGAAGGTGAAGGCGATCTCCTCTCCGAGGGTGGGGACGATAGCTTCGATATCGACGCCTTCCGCCTTGAGCTCCGAGAGTGTTTTCTTGAAGTCAGGGAGCTTGCTGTAGTGCTCGAAGAGCTTCTGCACGCTGAGCGAGGCTGCAGCGGTCATATAGCTATCCTTGGGGAGGTACTTCACGAGGTCATCCTGTACGGACTTGGGAGAGACTTCTTCGGCGAGCTTCTTGAGCTTCTTGAGGATCTCCTTGTCTTCGCTACCATAGGTCATGGTACCTACGACTTCGCCCGTCTCGAAGGAGACTGAGTAGAGCATGTAGCACTTCTTCATATCGATGCCATCGAAGTTGGTGGCATCCGAAAGGCCTACAATGTTCTTAGTCATTGATTTGCCATAGCTGGAGTCCAGGAACTTTGACATCGAGAGGACACCGCGGATATCGCCCTTCTGGTCCTCGAGGTCACGGAAGGCTGGGGTAGCTACATAGCTCTTGTCCTTGGTCTGGCTGAGGTACTGCTTAGCGAGCTGCTTCGTCTCTTCGATGGTCGACTCGCTGGTGTTGAGGGAGATGAAAGCCTTGTCATTGAAGGCGTAGACCGTGACATTCCCTGAGACATGATAGGTAGAGATCGGGGACTGGTGGGCTGTCGTGTCGCTGGTCTCTTCGATGGTGTCGTACTCACTCTCATCGTATTCGACATCTTCGGGTTCGGTGGAGTCTTCGTCGATATCGAAGAAGATGCCGTCCTCGGCCTTGAGAGCTGCAGCATCCTTGTTGCGGAGCTTACGGAGCTTGTTCACACAGGCCTCGAGCTTGCTCTTGTCATCTACACGCAGGAGGTAGCCGAGGCTGACCTTTTCATTGGAGAAGAGGAAGACGGGGCTCTTGAGGTCGACACCGCTCTTGCTGGGGTTTTGGATGAGCTCCTTGTAGTAGGCTTCGGCCTCCTCGCTGTCGCTCAGCATCTCGGTGAGACGCTTCTGTAGCTCGCCATCCTTACTGTTGGTGACGCCGGCTTTCTTGGCCATGGACTTGAGGTCGAAGGAGCATACCGAGTAGGCGTCAGCCGGCAGGGCATACTGGTAAGCTTGGTCCTTGCTACAGCTGGAGAGCCCGAGTGCAAGGACTGCTAAGAGGAGAAGGTAATGTTTGATTCGTTTCATAAGTCGCTATGATGTGTAGTTAATTGGGGGCATCTATATACTGCAAATATAGGGATATATCCACAAAAGAGGCCGCTACGTGTGATCACTCTGCTGTTAGCTCAAACGGGCATTTTGCTCCTCCTATTATCCTGGGAGCAAAGGATGTCGCTCTGCCGAAGAGTAGGGCGGGAGAATGGGAGAATAAGGGCGCTTTGTTAGTGCCTGACATTCAGGGGTATATTGCTTCGCTGCTCTGAACTGTGGAGGAGGGGGATAGCGACCTATATAGGTCACCGTACGAACCTATATAGGTCACTGCTCCGACCAATATAGGTCACATATATCGACCTATATAGCTTCGCTTCTCGGCCAATATGAGACTGTTGCTCCGCATAGGGATAAAAGTTGTGGACGAGTGGCAAATAAGTTTGGGCTACGTACGTGGCTCTAATATCTACGTACGTGGATATTGGGATTTACGTACCTAGTCTTTAAGACTACGTGCATAGATACTGAAAAACCACTACGTGAAGGCGCTTTTTCCTTCACGAGAAGGACACTTTTCCCTTCGCAGGATAAGAGGAATATATGTGATAAGGCGTAGGGCTTGCTCGGTCACTTCGGAGAGGTGTATCGGGGAGCTGGGCGCACGATGCCTTAGCACTCTAAATAGGGAACAGGACTCTGTGCAACAATCTCAATATAGGTCAGCCCACCGACCTATATTGGTTCACATCACCTCCTTCGGGGTGTGTATCCTGGTCTCGGGGGGGGAGATGAGGGCTAAAGCGCTTAGATGCACTACCTTTGTGATATCATTCATCTCCTTACTACGAGCGGGGAGTCTCCCTGCTCACTCTCGATCCTAAGCCAATGCATTGGACCCAACTCCTCTCTGACCGCCGTCTGGGTGCAGACCGCGCAGAGCGCCCCCAGTCGCGGGGCTGGGCACGAAGCGACTTCGAGCGGGACTATGACCGCTTAGTCTTCTCGCCTGCCTTCCGCCGCCTACAGAATAAGACGCAGGTCTTCCCACTGCCTGGGAACATCTTCGTGCACAACCGCCTGACGCATAGCCTCGAGGTGAGCTGCCTCGGGCGCTCGCTGGGTAATATCGTCGGGGAGGTGCTCTCCGAGCGCTATCCTACCGACCGGGAGACGCCCTTCCGCTCGGGGATCAGCGCCATCGTCAGCGCTGCGTGTCTGGCGCACGATATGGGGAATCCACCCTTTGGGCACAGCGGAGAGCGTGCGATCAGCGCTTACTTCGGCGAAGGCCCGGGGAAGCGCTGGGAGCCTCTGGTACGTGCCGAGGGTGGACGCTGGGAGGACTTCCTCTACTTCGAGGGGAATGCGAATGCCTTCCGCCTCCTGACACATCAGTTCCGTGGTCGCCGCCCTGGGGGCTTCGCCCTAACGTATAGCACGGTGGCGAGCATCGTGAAGTATCCCTATAGTAGTCTCTTGGCAGGAGGGAAGAGTAAGTTCGGCTTCTTCGCCACCGAAGAGGAGACGATGAAGGAGGTCACCGCAGAGCTGGGGCTCGAGCGACGTACCGCCTCAGCGCTGAGCTATGCTCGCCATCCGCTGGTCTACCTCGTGGAGGCTGCAGACGATATATGCTATCAGATCATGGACATCGAGGATGCCGCGAAGCTCCACATCCTGAGTCGTGAGGAGGCACAGGGGTTGCTCTCGGCCTTCTTCTCCGAGGAGGAGCTGCGGGAGGTGCAGCAGGGCCTTCGGCATATCACCGATCCCAACGAGCAGACGGCTTACCTGCGCTCCAAGGTCATCAACCTCTTGGTCGAGGAGGCTGCAGGTATCTTCCTCGATGCTGAGCAGGCGATCCTCGCGGGGACCTTCTCTGGTAGCCTCATCCATCACCTCGAGCCACGCACGAAGGCTGCCTACGAGGCGTGTAGCCAGACGGCCTATGCCCGCATCTATCGGGCCCGTGAGGTCGTCGACGTCGAGCTCGCAGGGCATCGTATCTTCACCGCCCTCCTCGACCAGCTCCTTGAGGCACAGCTTCACCCCGACTATCAGTACAGCCGCACGCTTCTCAGTCGCGTAAGTAGCCAGTATGAGATGGGGCAGCCCACGATGTACGGACGCATCCAGAGCACGCTGGACTATATCTCGGGGATGACGGATATCTACGCCCTTGACCTCTATCGCCGCATTACGGGGATGAACCTCCCTGCGGTCTAAGCGCTCGCTTCTTCTCTTTGTACCTATGTATAAATAGGGTGTAGAGGCTATAATGACTACCTTTGCACCGTCATCCGACAATCCACATATATCTCCACGATATCATACATCCCATCATGTCTATCAATAAGCTATATCCCCTGACCTTCGAGCCTCTCTTGAAGGAAGTCATCTGGGGCGGCAGTGCTATCCGCCCATTCAAAGGCCTTACTCCCGACGATAAGAAGGTCGGTGAGAGCTGGGAAATCTCTCACGTCGACGACAATTACTCCGTCGTCGCAGCTGGCCCGCTCGCTGGGAAGAACCTCGACGAACTGATCCATACCTACGGCGAAGAGCTCGTCGGTAAGAGCGTCCTCGAGCGCTTCGGCCGTCGCTTCCCCCTGCTCATCAAGTTCATCGACGCCCGCGACTACCTCTCTATCCAGGTGCATCCCGATGATGCCCTCGGTCTCAAGCGTCACAATTCCTTCGGGAAGACCGAGATGTGGTACGTCATCAATGCGACCCCAGGGGCTAAGCTCTATAGTGGCTTCGCCGTGCAGTCTTCGCCCGAGGACTACGTGCGCCGTATCGAAGAAGGTACCATCGTCGAGGCTCTCGCTGAATACGAAGTGAATGCTGGTGACGTCTTCTTCCTCCCCGCAGGCCGTGTCCACGCTATCGGTGCAGGCTGCTTCATCGCTGAGATCCAGCAGACCTCCAATATCACCTACCGTATCTACGACTACGATCGCACGGATGCCGCAGGCAACAAGCGTGAGCTTCACACCGAGCTGGCGAAGGACGCCATCGACTATCACCTCGAGGACGACTACCGCACGGCTTACACGCCTCAGGTAGATGCTCCCGTCGAGCTGGTATCTTGCCGCTACTTCGAGACGAACCTCCTCGACCTCGATGCGCCACTCGCTCGCGACTGGTCTCAGCTGGATAGCTTCGTCATCTACATCTGTATGGAGGGTGGCGTACGTCTGACGGATGCTGCCGGCACGGTCGTCGAGCTGCATCAGGGCCAGAGCGTACTCGTCCCTGCTTCCAATCCTTCGCTCACCCTCACACCCGTGGGCAAGGTCAAGCTCCTCGAGACCTACATCCCCGCAGCTAAGTAAGCTCTCGCAGCTATGGCTAAGCGACTCTTCTACCGCATCAAGGAGGTAGCGCACCAGCTCGGTGAGCCCGTCTCGACGGTCCGCTACTGGGAGAGTGTCTTCCCACAGGTATCGCCTCATATCTCCCCTAAGGGCGTGCGGCAGTACACCGAGCGGGATATCGAGACGCTACGCACCATACAGCTCCTCCTGCGAGAGAAGGGGATGACGATCGAGGGGGCGAATGCCCAGCTTCGCGTCCGTCAGTCCTCCCTCGAGTCGCGCGCCGACACGCTGCTCCGCCTACGGCAGATCCGTCAGCAGCTCGATGAGCTGCGTAAGGCACTCGGCTAATCGCCCCCGCTGAATAGCTAATAAAAGTATAAGCCCGTACTCCCAGATCTGGGGAGCACGGGCTTATGCTTTTGTGGCGCTTAGTGGAGGCTATGCCTTAGCGAAGAGGCGTAGGCTGTGCACCTTGTGACGGATGGATAGCGTATTGATGAGCGCTGTGATGAGGAAGATGCCGACACCGATGAGGGCGGTCGTACCAAGCCCTCCGCTCACTTCGTCAGAGAGTAGGCGCTGAGCAGCCTCGATATAGTAGCCACGTGCATAGGCCACAGCGACGAGGCTAAGGCCGAGGACAGCACACTGCACGAGGAGTGTCAGTGCGATGTAGGGGCGGATGACGGCACTACGCGTGTAGCCGAGCAGTAGGAGATCCTCGATTTGTCGCGTATTCTTCTGTAGGAGTAGGTATATCGAGAGTAGGAGCAGATAGACCGAGAGGGCGGAGATAAGTACCCCAATAGCTAAGACGAGCCCTGCGAGGAGTCGCAGGAGGTACATTGATTCGCCCGATGCGAGGCGCTCGCCTTCGCTCTCATAGTGGTGGTCACGCAGGTAGAGTGTGATGGCTGGATCGGAGGGGCTCTTGACCTCGACGATGAGGCGTGTCGAGGGGGCTTCGGCACCTGGTGCCAAGCGTTTGTTCATCGCCTCGAGGAAGGGTAGGGGGACGAGTAGCGTATTGAGGCGGTTGGAGAAGCCGACGATACGGCCACGTAGCTGGACTTCTTCGCCGGCACCCGAGAGGTCGAGCTGGAGGGGAAGGCTACTCATCGTCGCCTCGGAGAGAAGGGGAAGGCCTTGGCTCTGCGCGAAGGCAGAGTTGTACAGCCCGAGGTAGTTGCGTGGGATGATGATAGGCACTTCATCGCTATTCGGGTCGTACTTCCAGTCCTCGGCCTTCACGTCGAGGAACTCTTCGGGTACGGCTTCGAAGAACATATACGTCGACATCCCCATGCCGAGCGTCAGGCCAGCCGACACGCGGAACTTCGAGGGGAGGAAGCGCCCGACACGCAGGGCAAAGTCTTGCTTCGATAGCTCTTCGATTTCGCTGGCGGAGAAGCTGTTGCTCTTCTTCCCGCCGAAGAGCCCACCACGTACCTGCTTGCTTATGATGATGTAGTCGCCCTTCATGAAGCGGTCCTTCGCACCGAGGACGCTTGTCGCGTCTTGGTAGAACTGGCATCCGAGTAGGATGATCGCCATGCCGATGAGGTTGGCGACGAAGAAGCCGAAGAGCTGCAGTGGGCTGATATGACGGCTCAGCAGGCGTATGACAAGTCTATTCATGGGGCTATAGCTGGTAGGTGTGGTGATACTCCAGCGGTAGGTGCTTGCCTACGGAGGTGACGATGACGGAGGCGCCTTGGGCGGTGGCTTCGGCGGTGATGAGCCCTGCGAGCGTGCGGCCGTTCGCCTCATCGAGGTGGCTGATGGGCTCGTCGAGGAGGAGGAAGTCGAAGGGCTGACAGAGCGAGCGGATAGCGGCAAGGCGCTGCTGCTGCCCGAGGGACAGCAGGCGTGCCGGGCTCTTGAGCTTGTCGGCGATACCGAGTGCCTCGAAGTAGCCCTCGATCGTCTGGCGGTCCTTGTGCCCTGTGAGCTGGTTCTTGATCCACACGTTGTCCCAAGCCGTTAGCTCGCCGAAGAGGCGCATATCCTGGAAGAGGAAGCTCAGGGATTCACGTCGTATGCGCCCCCAGGCTGAGGCGGAGAGTGCGCGGATATCTTGTCCGTCGAAGGCGATGCGCCCCGAGTAGTCGCCACGCCAGCCGTAGACGAAGCTACAGAAGGACGACTTGCCAGCACCGGAAGAGGCTTCTATGAGATAGTGCTTGCCCCGCTCGAGGCTGAGCTCCTGTCGCCAGACCTCGGAGATGAGGTCGGTACGCTCACGGAAGACCTCGGGTAGGACTTGGGAGAGGGTGATTTGCTGCATGGAGAGATGGACTATACTTAGTCGCTTGTATTCTTGGGGGAGGGAGAATGCGGGTCTGTGCGACTGCACCCCCGTGATTATCAACGTGCAAGATATGGATTATCGGCTTATGATGCAAGAATAGCCCTTCGTGGGGGCGAACCCCATCACGGGAATTTTTCTTGCCCAGCGGAGCAAAATCTACATTCCCGTGAAGAAAAAGGGAGCTTCCCATAGTGCATTTCCTTTGTCTACGCACGTAGTCTTAAAGACTATGTACGTAAATCCCAAAGACTATGCACGTAGATTTTAGAGCCACGCACGTAGATCAAACTTATCAGCTATTCGTCAGCAACTTTTATTCGTACTCGTAGGAAATCATTTGACTACTGCTTCCTGCTTTTCTCTCCGAAGGGACGGACTCCGAAGTTGCGCTACCGTATGATGCTTGAGCGCAAATAGTCTTATCTTGGTGCCATAAAGCACGCGAGGCCCGAAGCAGAGATGCTCCGGGCCTCGCACGTTTGATCGTACTAAGTGATGCGCTAAGAGCGGCGCAGCACGCGAGCGTAGGCGAAGGACGTGATCAGGAAGTAGACCAGAGCCTGTACCCACAGCGTGAGGTACTGCGGTAGGATGTCGGAGAGCTGTGCGCCCATACTGCTCACGGCGACGAAGGCTTGGACGCCTGGCGTTGAAGGGATGAGGTAGCCCAGTGCGCGCAGGGGGCCAGGGATAGCCGACAGAGGCCACGACAGCCCCGTGAGGAAGAGGAAGGGCACCGAGGTGAAGACCCATAGGATCATCGCCTTCTCACGGTGGCGCGTCAGGAGACTACAGCCGAGAGAGAAGAAGATCATCGCCAGGATCATCGGCAGGAAGAGTAGCACATAGGTCGTGAAGTCCGTCAGCTGTGGCAGGCCGAAGAGCCAGGGTGCGACGACCAGCGTGAAGAGCGACGTCACCGAGTAGAGGGTGAAGTAGCAGATCGCACGACCTATGAGGAGGCGCATCACGCTGACGTAGTGCCCACCGACGTACTGCACAGGCGTGCTCAGCCCGCCACGCTCACGCTGCGTCCCCGACATCATCGCGATGCCGATGAGGAGCGTCTGCTGGATGATCAGCACCAGCACCCCAGGCAGGAGGAAGCCTTGGAAGCCCCCTTGCGGGTTGTAGGGTACGACCCATTCGCTCTCGATAGGGCGGACGGAGATGCGTGTGGCTTCGCTGGAGGGGCCGTGGTGGCGCTCCGCTTCGATTTCGCGCCCCATCGTCAGCGCTACCTCGGTCGTCGCCAGAGAGAAGGCCTTGTAGTAGAGTGCGGAGACGAAGGTCGCATGCAGGTCGACGTGCGCTTGGCGCCCGCTCATCAGCATACGGTCGAAGTCCTCGGGGATAATCAAGATGCCGTAGGCACGCTCCTCCCCGATGAGGCGGTAGGCCTCTGACTCCCCTGCGACATGCGCCACCACACGTACATCGGGTGAGGCATCGACACGGCGAATGAATTCGCGCGAGTGTGCCGTGTGGCTCTTGTCGATGACGACCAGTGGCGCCTCCCGCACGACTTCGCTCCCATAGAGGGCGGAGTAGAGGAAGGGATAGGCGAAGGGGACGACGAGGAAGAAGAGGATAGCCCCGCTGTCGGCGAAGATATGACGGAACTCCCTGAGGCAGACCTGCCAGAGGTCACTTATGCGGAGTCTGAGAGATCGGATGATATTCATAGAAGCATCAAGCGATATAGCCTACATTCAGGAGATACTTCCTCAGACGAGGCAGCATGATGAGCGGCAGGAATAGGAAGGCGAGTAGCCCGATATACTGAGGGAGTGAGTCGGCGAAGGGTGCCCCGATGAGCGCCTGATTGATCCCTATGAGGAAGTAGTAGCGCAGGGGGAAGATGTAGGCCAGCGCCTGCATCGGTGCGATCATCGAGCTCACGGGGATACTCATACCCGAGATCGAGAAGGACAGCATCCCGAGGAGGCTACCGAGGCTCATGCCCATGCGGAGTACGGGGATCAGCGAGATGAAGAAGATACCGAGGGCCTGAGCTGCCAGCACGAGGAAGAGCATGGCAAGCGCCATCGGTGCCCAGCCCGACTGCAGGGGATAGCCCATCCAGCCGTAGAGGATGCCCTGGATGATCCAGCCCGAGAGGACGAAGAGGATGGTCTGCGGAAGGAGCTTGCCGATGAGCGCACGGCTCATCGAGCCCTTAGCCAGACGAAGCCATTCGCTCGCCGTACCGCGCTTGATCTCGAGACCAATGCTGTACGAGGTGAGGAGTAGGATCATCAGCTGCAGGATACCCGGGAGGATCGTCGTGGTGAGGTAGGCCGAATAGTTCAGCCAAGGGTTACTCATCACTTCATTGCGCACGACGATGGGCTGCACGGTAGCCATGATCTCCTCCATCGTCTTACCCTTGGCTTGGCCGGTCTGAAGGCCGACTTTGGCCGAAGCAAGTTCGGAGAGCATCTTCATATCTCGGAAGGTGAAGCTCCCAGCCATCAGGTAGGCGCTATTGGTATAATAGTGGAGCTTGGGCTGACGTGCCGATCCCGCACCCGCCTGTAGGCCGGAGGGGATGTGGAAGATCGCATAGACCTCCCCACGGCGCATCGCATCGAGCGCCTCGGGCATCGAGGCAGCCTCGAGGGCCACCTCAGAGCTCTGGAAGGCATCGAGGCTACGTGTGAGGGCACGCGAGGTAGCGGTGTGGTCTTCGTCCACGACCGCTACAGGCATATTGGTCGGGAGTCCTCCGCCCATCATGTAGAGGAGCATGAGGGTGACCAAGAGCGGTGCCCCGAAGATGGCGAAGAGGTAGATAGGGCGCGTCGTGAGGTAGCGGAGTTCGCGCCTCAGTACGGCACCCAGACCTGTCTTGGGGGTTGACATCTTAGAGCTGACCCTTGTCCAGTACGATCGTCATACCCGCCAGCAGGCCTTCGACAGGCTGGGTGGGCTGGGCAGTTACTTCGAAGGTGCGCAGGTCGTGCTGGTCGCGCGGCTTCGTAGCCTTCCACGTAGCGTAGTTCCCCATATCCTTCATCTTCGAGACAGTTAGCTCGACCTTCTTACCGCCGAGGGCTGGGATGGTGCCGTGGAGCTTGCTGCCCTGACGCAGGCCGGCGAGCTTGTCTTCGCGCACAGCGAAGAGGACACGCACGGCGCGGTAGTCGGAGATGCTCATGATAGGAGCACCCGTACCGACGAGCTCACCCTGATGAGGGTAGATCTCGGAGATGATGCCGTCGACGGGAGCGATGAGCGCACCTTCCTTGAGGTAAGCGTCGACCTCGGTGATAGCACCTGCAGCGCGCTCGACGAGAGCCTGAGCAGCCCACTTGTCCTCACGCTGAGCACCGTTCATCGCCATGTCGTACTGGCTGCGAGCAGCACGCTCGGTAGCGCGCATAGCGTTGAGCTGAGCGGTGGCTTCGTCGTACTTCTGTGCGGGGAGGACGCCTTCCTTGTACAGACGCTCGACACGTGCGAAGCTCTTTTCTGCTACCTCGAGACCTGCTTTGGCCTTCTGCCAAAGTTCGTAGGCTCCTTCCTTCTGCTCCCTGCGTGCGCCAGCCTGTGCCTTCTGGCTCTGGGCTTCGGCAGCAGACTTAGCGGCCTGGGCCTGCTCGAGCTTAGCGAGGACTTCGGGCGAATAGATGCGTACAAGGGTGTCGCCACGATGTACGCTCTGGCCTTCGCTGACGAGGAACTCTGTGATACGACCTGGGACCTTGCCCGCGATACGTACTTCATCGACCTCTACTTGGCCGGTAATGATATCCTCCTTCTCACCGAAGAAGATGAAGCCTGAGAGGGCTAAGAGGACCATAGCTACGACGACGATACCGACGCCGAAGATGATACTTTTCTTGGACGATGCATTGGCAGCCTCGTTCTGCGTGGGCTGCTGGGTGGGTTGTGTACTCATTGTTTTACAGGGCAAGGATATTCTTGAGTTTGCTTTCGGAGAGGAGGACGCGGATCTGCGCGTCGATGAGACTGTCTTGTGCGCTCATCCAGGCGGTCTGCGCCATAGTGTAGTTGAGCAGGGGGATGACGCCTTCCTTGTAGCCGACTTCGGCGTAGCGCAGGTTCTCGCGTGCCATCTCGACAGCCTTGAGAGCCGTCTGGTAGGCACGGCGAGCATCGTCGGCCGTGCGGATTGCCTGCTTCATCTGCAGGGTGATCTTACTGCGGGCTTCGGCGAGCTCGAGTTGCTTGACACGGTGCTCGGCCTTAGCCTGACGACGGCGGAAGGAGCCAGAGAAGAGGTCGGAGATGGGTACCTGAAGCATGGCGCCGAGGTAATACTGTCCGCCAAATTCCTTCTTCGGGCCATTGAAGCTATTGGGATTCGTAGCCGAATAGCTGGCGAAGCCGTAGACCTTAGGTAGGAGCTCTGCCGTCTCCATACGCACGCGCTTGCTATAGATGGTGTCGACCATTCGCAGGGAGCGCACTTCGCTGCGGCGCTCGACGGCGGCGGGAAGGTCCTCTGCCTGCAGGCGCTCAGTAGGAGCGGGGAGGGCAAGCTCGATCTGTCCTTCGTCTGCCAGATGGATCTCGGCAGAGGACTCCAAGCCGCAGAGGTCAGCCAGGAGCATCTTCGAGAGCTCGAGGCCATTCTGTACCTGACTGCGCTTGACCTCGGCTTCGCTGAGCTTGGTGCGGACGGAGAGGCCGTCGGCCTTCGTCGCTACACCAGCTGCGATGGAGGCATCTACGTCCCGCACGGTCTGCGTCAGTAGGGTCACGAGCTGGTCAAGTAAGCGGGACTTGCTGTCGAGGGAGATGATCTGCCAATAGGTCTCATCGACCTTCGTCTCGATCTCCGTAGCAGCTGTCTCACGGAGGTTGCCCTGGAGGCGCTCGGCGAGAGAGGCCATCTGGTAGCCCATGGTGATCTTACCACCGAGGTAGATGGGCTGGATGGCGGTGACGTTGGCTACCCATACGTTGCGCAGGTCGACGGTGCCGAGGTGACGCAGGCGATCGGGGATGAGGAAGTTGAAGGAGCCCAGTGGCTTGTCCCAGTCAATGAGGTGGAATTCCTTCTGCATGTGCAGGTAGGCTCCGCGAGCCGTCACCTGGGGGAAGAACTTCGTGAAGACCTCTTGCTTGCGGGCGTGGGCAGCTTCGCGCTCGGCGTCCTTTTGCTGGAGCACCCGGCTGTGGGTCTTGGCCATTTCGCGGCACTCGTCGAGGGTGAGCTTCTCTTGGGCAGAGAGCAGCGACGTGCTGGCCACGAGCCCTGTGAGAAGGAGGGCTATACGCTTGGTGCGTACTGATAAACGTAGATCCATTATAGCTATTTCTTATTCTTACTTAGTCTTGGGAGGGCTCGCGCTTGATCTGGCAGGTGATGCGGCCGAGTGCTTGGCGGATATTCTTCTTCGGGTGCATGATGATCTTCGCAGGCTGGAGGGTCGCTTCGGTGACCTCCTCGGGGGTGTTCATCAGCTTGCCTTGGACGAAGGGCATCAGTGTACCCATCTCTCCGAGGTCGACGCCGACGCCTTGCTCGAAGCTCGTACATACGACCTCGGCGAAGGCACGCAGAGCGGACTCTACATCGATGCGGGAGAGCGAGCAAATACTGCTGATCTGCTCCATCACTTGGTCGATGCTTAGCTTCTCGCGCTTCGTGGGGTAGGCGTAGTAAAGCGTCTTGCCGGCGCGAAGGCCCTGCTTAGATACCTTACTCTTTATCTCAAGAGTCATCATATTTCTTATCGTTTTTAGTAGTGACCTATGTGTGGTAAATATAATTACCTTACATAGGTGATTTGCGATGCAAAGGTAGGTAACAAAATGTTATCAACCAAATATTCATTGCTTTTCCCCACTTTTCTCTCGTCTTTACCCTTGCCTACCAGCTCCTCCCTCCGAGGATGGGCGATGCTCAGCTCGTATAAATGAGCCTTCCACCCCTTGATGAAGCGTGAAAGATTTGCCGTGACTACTACTCAGGATTTTCCTTTTTGATGCTTAATGTGCTGTGTGATAGTGTAGATTGAAAATCCAAGATTTGCCAAACGACTCGGTGAAGAATTGCCGGAATTGTGCTGTGTCTCCTCTTGGAGCTTCGGTGTCATACCTCCGAGAAGGGGGGATGGAGTGCCTTCGCCTGTGCCGTCGTCGGAGTCTCATTAGCTGGGGAAAGCTACCGCCATTGGGGCGGGAGTCTCTTGTGTCTTCATTGACTTGAGAGGGCATTCCTATACAGGGAAAGTTCCACGCTACCGAAGGAAAAGCTTCCACGGCGTAGTGGTAGAGCCACGAACGAGTATAGCATTACTTCTGTCTACGTGCCTGGATCTAAAATCTACGCACGTGGATCTTAGAGTTTACGTGCGTGGATGATAAATCTACCTACGTAGATAAGCGAAATGCACTATACGAAGTCTATTATTTGACTATTGCGATGGCGCTTTTTCTCAGCGTGTGTGAGGGGTGAAGCTGTATAGGAAGGGACTGCGCGACTTAGGTGGAAGCGACTCGGTTGGGTGGAGGATAATGCTCTGAATAGGGCTGTTGGGTGGCTTGAAAGTGGGGGATCAGTGGTGAGACGAAGGTATGTAGGGTAGGCTATTCTCGCAGGGTTTACCCTTTGAGTTATTTGTATCGTGCGCGATATATATAAGATTTGTATTACCTTTGTAGGGGAAACAGATCATCAGCTACAAGAAAGGAATAGACTCTAATGAGTGAGGCGGTCTTATCAAGCTGCTCGATACCTCTTGCTTTCTCGCTAAGTAGCTCTAAGGAGAGCCCTGATGCTCTTACTCCCAGTAGCACTTTACGTTAAATAGATCCAGCTATGTCAATCAAGGTTTTGTACACGACTTCGGCTCGTGTCGAAGGTGGCCGCCGCGAAGGCCACGCCGTAAGTAATGATGGTGTACTTGATGTACAGCTTCGCTCGCCCAAGGAACTCGGTGGTCAGGGCGGTGGTACCAACCCCGAGCAACTCTTTGCAGCTGGCTATGCCGCCTGCTTCGATAGCGCCCTTGGGCTCGTCCTGCGCCAGAGCAAGCTCCATGCGAAGACGGCCGTCACCGCAGAGGTCAGCCTCGGCGAGAATGGTGAAGGAGGCTTCGGCCTCGCTGTCAAGCTCCGTGTCGAGGTCGAAGGTATCGATCGTGAGGCTGCACAGCAGGCTGTGGAGCGTGCCCATCAGGTATGCCCCTACTCCAATGCGACGCGCGGTAACATTGACGTGACCCTCGAGCTCGTATGATGCCCGCTACGCTCCCGACGAGCAAGACGCAGCACGCCTTTCGTATCCTCCTCGGGCTCTTCCTCCTCTATGCGGGGATCAGCCACATGACCTTCCGCCGTGCGGACTTTGTGGCGCAGGTGCCCGACTGGCTCACGATGAGCAAGGACTTCGTCGTGCTGGCCTCGGGTGTCGTGGAGATGCTCTTAGGGCTCTCCCTCGTAGCTCTCTATCGTCAGCGCGTGTGGGTCGGGCTGGTCGTAGCGATCTTCTTCGTGGCGATCTTCCCTGGCAACATTCATCAGTACACGGAGGGGATCAGCGCCTTTGGGCTCGATACGGATGCGAAGCGCTTGGTGCGCCTCTTCTTCCAGCCACTGCTGGTCCTCTGGGCGCTGTGGTCCACAGGGGCGCTCAAGGCACTATGCCAGCGCTCTAAGTGCTAAGCCCTATCTCTCAACTCTAATCTACGGCGTAGCCCATAGGTGCCGAAGGAGTAGCCTCCCTCGGTGCCTATGGGGTGCGCGTTCTTCGAAGATATATACATCGTATGTCCTCACCTTCACTCCTTCTGGAGGATCAGCTTTGCTTCCGCTTCTACACGGTCGTTCGGCTGATCACACGCCTCTACCAGCCTCATCTCGACCGTCTGGGGCTTACCTATCCGCAGTATCTGGTCTTGCTCGTCCTGTGGGAGCAGGACGGGGTGCCCCTCAGTCACATCGTAGATCGTCTGGGGCTGAATACGAATACGCTCACGCCTCTGCTGAAGCGTCTCGAGGCGGCGGGCTTCGTCACGCGTACGCGCGGTACGGTCGATAGTCGGCAGGTGATCCTCTGTCTTACCCCTCAGGCGAAGGCCTTGCGTGAGGAGGCTGAGGATATCCCCTCGCTCTTCTCCTGCAAGCTGCGAGATGCAGGCTGTGCCGAGGGTGAACTATCGGCACTCCGTGAGCAACTCGATCATCTGATCTCACGCTTGGAGACTCTCACTCAGACCGCAGGAGTATAGCTCTCTTCTCAATAGGGATAAAGCACCCCGCCCCACACCGTAAGCCTGATGGCTCGTGGTGTGGGGCGGGGTGCTTTGTATGGATTATGGGGCGGAGTGGGGGGCGCTTACTTGCGGTAGTCCTGCTCGATGTAGTCGATGAAGGCCTTGTTCACCAGGTGTGAGCCGCCAGCGGTGGGGTAGTTGCCGCTGAAGTACCAGTCACCAGGGTGCCCAGGGATCGCTGTGTGTAGCCCCCCCATGCTCTGGAAGACCAGCTCGACCTCGGCCTTGGTGTCTACGGGACGAAGGAGCTCGACCATCTTGCGAGAGATCTCTTCGGGGGAGAAGGGAGCGTAGATGGCCTTGACGACATTCTCCACGTGCTTGTTGTGTGAGACGCTCTCCAGCTCACGTGCCTTCTGATACTGCTCCTCGAGGAGGTACTGCATACCTCGCTCCTCGATGAGGGCGATAGCGGCGCGGAAGGCGATGAACTCCTTCATCTTGCTCATGTCGATGCCGTAGTAGTCGGGGTAGCGGACCTGTGGGCAGCTCGAGACGATGACGATCTTCTTCGGGCCCAGGCGGTCGAGGATACCGATGATACTCTGGCGAAGGGTCGTCCCACGCACGATGCTGTCGTCGATGACGACGAGGTTGTCCACGCCACGCTCTACGGTGCCGTAGGTGATGTCATAGACGTGTGCTGCGAGCTCATTGCGGCTCTTGCCCTCGGAGATGAAGGTGCGGAGCTTGATGTCCTTGATAGCGACCTTCTCCGTGCGGACGCGTGCGGAGAGGATCTCACGCAGGGCTTCGTCGGAGAGTGAAGGCGTGCTCTTGATCTGTCGGAGCTTCTCCTCAGTGAGGTGCTTGTCCAGCCCCTCGATCATGCCGTAGTAAGCGACTTCGGCGGTGTTGGGGATGAAGGAGAAGACCGAGTGGCGTAGGTCGCCACCGATAGCACGGAGGATAGCGGGTGTGAGCTGCTCACCGAGGGCCTTACGCTCGCGGTAGATGTCGACGTCACTACCACGAGAGAAGTAGATGCGCTCGAAGCTACAAGCCTGATCCAGCTTAGGCTGGATAATCTGCTCGGTGCGGACCTCGGCAGTGCGATTGACGAGGATAGCTTGCCCTGGGCGAAGCTCGGTGATCTGCTCGGCGGGCACGTTCATCACCGTCTGGATGACGGGGCGCTCAGAGGCCAAGACGACGACTTCATCGTCGATATAGTAGAAGGCTGGACGGATGCCGTGGGGGTCACGCATGGCGTAGGTCTCGCCGCTACCCGTCTCACCGCACATGACGAAGCCCCCGTCCCAGAGGGGGGCACACTGGCGCAGGACGTTCGCCAGGTCGATGCGCTCCTCGATGTAGTGCGTGATGTCCATGCCCCTGAGGCCGTGGGTACGGCTCTCTTTGAAGAGACGCTCGACCTCGCGGTCAAGGCGGTGCCCAAGCTGCTCCAGGAGGATATGCATATCGGAGACGTGGCGGGGATGCTGGCCGACGGAGGCAATGGCTTCGAAGACGTCGGTGACGTTCGTGAGGTTGAAGTTACCGCAGATGGAGAGGCACTTGGCACGCCAGTTGCTGCGGCGGATCATGGGGTGCACGTAGGTCAGGCCGCTCTTGCCCGTCGTGCTATAGCGCAGGTGTCCCATGAGGCAGGAGCCAGCGAAGGGTAGGTAGCGCTCGGCATAGGCTGCATCGGCGAGCTTCTCTGCGGGGACGTCAGCGAAGGAGGCGTAGACGGAGTTGAAGATCTCTTGGATGGCGGAGGCACCTTCGGCGCGCTCACGGAAGAGATATTCGTCACCAGGAGCCGCGTGGAGCTTGACGACAGCGAGCCCAGCACCCTCCTGACCACGGTTATGCTGCTTCTCCATGAGGAGATAGAGCTTATTGAGGCCATACATCCAGGTGCCATACTTCTCTTGGTAGTAGGCGAGGGGCTTACGCAGGCGGATCATCGCCACGCCACATTCGTGCTTGAGGGGTTCCATTGAGTGAAGGGGTAAATCTATGTATGGAGTCGGTATAGAGGAAAGAAGTAAAGATGCGCATGCCTCCCGCAGCGGGAGTATGCGCATCTTTGACTTATCTATTTGTGCATAGGAGAGTGCGGAGGATTAGCGCTTGCCTTGCTTCTGGGCTTTGCGCTGCTGCTCCTGCTGGAGGCGCTGAGCTTCCTCGAGGCGCTGCATCCACTTGGACTTCTTGCGGGGCTTCTTCTTGTTCTCTTCGAGCTGGCGGAGGAGCTTGTCCTCGTTGAGCGTCCAGCGGAAGGCGAAGTACTGCAGGATGGTGATGAGCGTAGAGACGAAGTAGTAGTAGCTAAGACCCGAGGCGTTCTGGTTGAACATGAAGAAGAACATGATCGCCATTATATAAGGCATCATCTTCATGCCGGCCATACCTTCGCCTGAGGGGCTCTGATTCATCGTGTAGCGCGTGTAGAGGATGTTCGTCACCGTCATCAGCACGCAGAAGAGGCTCAGGTGGTTGCCTAGGAAGGACGAGATGAGGGGGATGTTCGCATGCCACGAGATGACAGCATCATAGGTAGAGAGGTCGTCAGCCCAGAGGAAGCCCTGTCCACGCAGTAGGATGGAGGTAGGGAAGTACATGTACAGCGCGATGAGGAAGGGCATCTGCAGTAGCATAGGCAGACAGCCGCTCATCGGGCTGGCACCAGCAGAGCGATAGAGATTCATCGTCTCGGTCTGACGCTTCATCATCTGATCCTGCTCCTTGCCAGGGTACTTAGCGTTGATGGCCTCGATCTGAGGACGCAGCACACGCATCTTCGCCTGCGACATATAGCTCTTGTAGGTGAAGGGCCAGAGAAGCATCTTGATGAAGAGCGTCATCAAGAGGATGATGATACCCCAGTTCGACAGGAAGCCAGAGAGGAAGGTCACCACGGGGATGATCAGATACTGGTTGATCCAGCGGAAGACGCTCATGCCGAGGTAGACGAGGTGGTCGAGGTGCAGGGCGTTTGCCTTGTCGACACCTTCGTCATAGCCCTTCAGGAGGTCGTAGTCGTTGGGGCCGAAGAAGAACATGAAGGGCACGACAGTCTCCGTCTCCTTGACAGAGATGGGGAAGGTCCCCTTGAAGTCGCCGGAGCGGACGTAGCCGCTACCTTCGCCCTCGGTCTTGAGGGTGAGCTTATTATCCTTGAAGCCCGTAGCCGAAGCGATCAGTACGGAGCTGAAGTACTTGTCCTTGAAGGCAACCCAGCGCAGCGTCTCTTGGATATCTTCGTTGGCTTCGCTGGTCGTCTCGAGGCGGTCTACATCGCCCTGAGGGTAGTGGTAGTAGATACCGCTATACTGCCCCTCGAACTTCCAGGACTGCTCCTGCTGGGGGATGCGCTGACGCCACTCGATATCCTGCAGCGCAATATTGACGGGGAGGAAGCGACGAAGCTCATGACCGCGGATGGTGAAGTCCACGCGGTAGTCGGAGCTGCGGAGCTTATATACGTAGTCGAGGTAAGCTGACTCGTCGAGCTGCATACGCAGGGTAGCAGTGGAGTCGGTAGCTTCGATGATGTCGAAGTTAGCATCAGCCGTGCTCACCATACGGTTGTCGAGCGTGCGCAGGGGGAGGTCCAGACGCGTGTCGCCCTTACGGAAGAGATGTACGGGCTTCTTCGACTGGTCGAGGTAGTCTGCGAGTACGGCTTCGACAGGGGCACCACCACGGGTGGAGATGGAGAGAGTGAGCTTCTCGTTCTTCAGTACGATGACCTTCTCTTCCTTAACCTGCTGGTAAGGGGGGAGGATGGGAGCACCCGTGCTGTCGAGGGCGGCGGTGTCAGCCGTGGCCTGTGGGGCAGCGGGCTGCTGGTCTACGACGTGGGTGGTATCCGCTGGTGGCGGTGTCTGCTGAGTCGGGTCGGGCTTGCTGAACCAGGTGAACCCGATGAGTACGGCCCCGATGAGTAGGGCTCCGATGAGTGTATTCTTATCCATTAATCTATACTATGCCTCCACACGCGCCAGTGGGGCGCTGGAGGCGGTGTGATACAGTCGCGGGGGGCTCTTAGGCCTGATGGCGCTCGCCACCGTGCTTGATCGCCTCCTTCACGAAGGCGAGGAAGAGCGGGCTGGGGTGGAGTACCGTGCTACGGTACTCGGGGTGATACTGCACGCCGACATACCAAGGATGTCCGCTGAGCTCTACCGTCTCGACGAGCCCCGTGTCAGGGTTCTCCCCTGCACAAATCATGCCAGCTGCTTCGTAAGCCTCGCGATACTGGCTGTTGAACTCGAAGCGGTGGCGGTGACGCTCACGGATGAAGTCCGAGCCATAGGCGGCAGCGATCTTCGACCCAGGGCGCAGTACGCAGTCGTAGCCACCGAGACGCATCGAGCCGCCGAGGTCGGAGATGCTCTTCTGCTCTTCCATCAGGTCGACGACCTTGTGTGTGGTCGAGGGGTCAATCTCCGTGGTGTGGGCATCGCTCCAGCCCAAGACGTTGCGGGCGAACTCGATGACCATGCACTGCATGCCGAGGCAGATACCCAGGGTGGGGATGCCGTGCTCACGGGTATAGCGCAGGGCGACGAACTTCCCGTCGACACCGCGCGAGCCGAAGCCCGGAGCTACGACGACGCCATCGACACCACCCAAGAGTTCGGCTACATTCTCCTCAGAGACCTTCTCGCTGTGTACGGAGATGAGGCGGAGCTTGCGACCGCTGTAGGTAGCAGCCTGCAGGAGCGCTTCGTCGATGGACTTGTAGGCATCTTGCAGCTCGACGTACTTACCGACGAGGGCGATGGTGACGACGTCCTTAGCTTCTTCGCGCAGGGCGAGGAACTTCTTCCACTCCTTCAGCTCGGGCTTAGCCTCGGGCGTGATACCGCTCTTCTTGAGCACGATCTCATCGAGATGCTGCTCGCCGAGAGCCAAGGGTACCTGATAGATGGTGGGGACGTCGACACTCTGCACGACGGACTCTGCTGAGACATTACAGAAGAGTGCGACCTTGCGCAGGATGTCGCTGCTGAGTGTGTGCTCAGTGCGCAGGACGAGGATATCGGGCTGGATACCGACCTCCTGGAGCTGCTTGACGGAGTGCTGGGTGGGCTTGGTCTTCACTTCGCCAGCCGCAGCGATATAGGGGACGTAGGTCAGGTGGACGCACAGGCAGTTCTGCCCGAGCTCCCACTTGAGCTGTCGTACGCTTTCGAGGAAGGGGAGGGATTCGATATCGCCGACGGTACCCCCGATCTCGGTGATGACGAAGTCGTACTGCTTCTTGAGACCAAGGAGCTTGACGTTGCGCTTGATCTCGTCGGTGATGTGGGGGATGACCTGTACGGTCTTGCCGAGGTAGTCACCCTTACGCTCCTTGCGGATGACGTTTTGGTAGATACGCCCGGTGGTGATGTTGTTGGCTCGTGAGGTCGCTATATCGAGGAAGCGCTCATAGTGTCCGAGGTCGAGGTCGGCTTCGTGCCCGTCATCGGTGACATAGCATTCGCCGTGCTCGTAGGGATTGAGGGTGCCTGGGTCAATGTTGATGTAGGGGTCGAACTTCTGTATCGTGACGCTGTAGCCACGTGCCTGTAGGAGCTTGCCGAGAGAGGCAGCTACGATCCCCTTGCCTAAGGAAGAGACGACGCCCCCCGTGACGAAGATGTACTTTGTTTCCACTATGCGCTATTATATATCGGATGAAGCGTACTCCAGCTATGGCCACACGCCCCTTGCCTTGCATGTGGTAGGGACGAGCTGATAAGTACTCCACCCAAGTTACCCTGCAAAGATACGCTTTTTACCCGCTTTGCTCCTTCCCTTGTCGTGTGTGCGGCAAATTTCTCCGACGTCTATTACTACCCCTGCCTACCACGATAGAGAAAACTTCGAGATGCTGGCCTTCCGTAGCTCCGTCTTCTGCAGGGAAGAGGGGGCTTCTCTGGGTGCTTCCTTTTTTCTATAGAAGGCAATGAGGTACAAAGGACTATTGGTTTGCGCTGTCCTGCTCGGGGGAAGCTCTTCATCCCTTCCGAATAAGATGCCCCACTTAGGAGCAAAACAAAGGCTACACCCGAAGTCTGACTTCGGATGTAGCCTTTGCTATGAGGGAGAGAAAGGGAGGACTTTACACGAAGGGGCGTGTACTCTTCCCGTCCGCCTTAGAAGCGGAAGCCAATGGATACTCCCATATCGAAGATGTCAGATGCCTGCTTGATCTTTGAGACCTTGACTTGGGGCTGTGTGGCGTCGAAGGTAAACACAGCATCCGTCATATCTCTGGGGATATCTTGACGAAGAGCCTTTTCGACCTCTGCGTGGCTAACTGCTGGAGTATAGGTGCCTGTAAGACTCCCGCGTGTGAAGCCACGCCCGACACCGAGGATGTGCCAGTCTAAGACGATGTTCTTTCGTCGCCCGAAGAGCCATTGTGCCCCGATGCTGAGGCCGTAGCTATGTGTCGTGGCCTGACCGTCGTAGTCGACGCTGATATATTGCATCTTGTCGTCCACCACCTTGTACTGGGCATATATATGCTGGCGGGTGAAGTCGCTATGCTGGAATCTGTAGTAGCCCTGTATGTAGAAGCCGTGTCCTAAGCCTCCATTGAGATACCATCTTAGCTGGGGCGAGATGGCTACATACTTCGGCTGCTCGGGAGAGAATACGATGGAGTTACTGAGAGCATAGCTGCGGTAGTGGAAGGCTCCTGACTGCGTCCCTGTAGCACCCTCAGGGGTGAAGTAGAGACCGAGCTGGGCACTGACTCCATGGGCGAGGAGGCGCTCGACCTGAAGGTTGAGCTTCCCGACGACATCGCTCAAGGGGTCGGTCTTGACGATGGTCTTCCCATCAAGGAGCGAGTAGAGCTGGGTAGGGTCGGGCTTGGGCGCTTCCTGTGCCAGCACGGGGAGTGTGCCGAGGCTAAGCATAAGGGCAGTAAGTGTCTTTCGCATAAATCTATGTAGATATGGCTGGAGCTTTGCGCCCCAGCCTAATAATGAACTCGTTAGAAACGGAAGCCGATGGAGAGCCCCATGTCGAGGATATAGGACTGGTACTTGATCTTCGATACCGTGATCTTCGGCTGTGTGGCATCGAAGGAGAACTCAGTGCCCTCTCCTTGGTTAGGGAGCTCTTCGCGGATGCGCTCTGTGAAGCTCTGCTGGTCGAGGGCTGAGGTATAGCTCCCCGTGAGCTTGCCTCGGACGAAGCCACGGCCGATCCCAGCGATGTACCAGTCTAAGACGACATTCTTTCTCCGGCCAAAGAGCCACTGTGCCCCGACGCCAAAGCCGAAGCCATGCATCGTAGCTTGGCCATCATATACCAGCGTAAATTCAGGTGTATTATTGCCAATTAGAGTGCGGTGTGCGCTGATCTCTTGGTTGGTAAACTGAGTGTGCTGGTAGTGATAATATGCCTGCATATAGAAGCCATACCCCAAGCCATCATTAAGATACCATCGTACTTGCGGCACGACAGCGACATACTTGGGCTGGAAGGAGTAGAGAGCTATACTACTCGTCACCGAAGTGATGTCGTTGAAGGCTCCGAACTGTCGCCCTTGATTGGCCTTAGGAGAGGCGAAGACGGATAGCTGTGCGCTAAGCCCATCGGTGATGATGCGCTCGACCTTGAGGTTGAGGTTCCCGAAGATATCGCTGAAGGGGTTGGTCTTGATGATAGTCTTCCCATCGAGGAGCGAATAGGCCTGTGTGGGGTCTGGTTTGGGTGTCTCTTGCGCCAGCACGGGTAGCGTGCCGAGAGCAAAGAGCAGGGGGGTAAGTCTCTTGATCATGATGGATAGAGGTATAGATCGTGTCGTATCGTACCGCTAAGTTAGTGAATTCAGGGAGTTTTTTCTGCAGGTATTTTGCTGTGGTGTAAGTCGTCGGGGGAAAGAGCATTGCGGGGAGGGGAAAAGGAACCTGTATTGGTCGCTGTCCCGACCACTATTGGAGACCATTGCGCAAGGCCATCTCTTCACAGCTTGCACTTTCCCTCCTTCGAACTTCTCAATCTAAAGACTCCGATTTTCGAGGGAAGAAGGTGCGAGTAATGAAAAGGTGATCTTGCACAATAGTCTCAATAGGTATATGGATGCGTAGGGTAGAGCTATATAGGATGGCAAAGTGACCTCTATTTAGTTTGTTGCTCCGCGTAGGGATAAAAGTTGCGGATGAGTGGTAGATAAGTTTGGGCTACGTACGTGGTCCTAATATCTACGTACGTGGATATTTGAATTGACGTGCCTGGTCTTTAAGACTACGTGCATAGATAAGGAAAAACCACTACGGGAAGGCGCCTTTTCCTTCGCGAGAAGGACACTTTTCTCTCCGCTGGATGAGAGGAATACGCGCGATAAGGCGAAGGGCTTGTGTATTTCTTTGAAAGGGGCATATCGGGGAGGTGGGCGTACGATACCTTAGCACAATAAGTAGGGGTTAGGACTCTATGCAACAGGCTCAGTACTGGTAACTACTGGTGAGCAGTACTACTTCGCTCGGTGACCAGTACTGTGGTTGCTTTTACCTCAAGATACGACGAGCTGGCAGAGGGCTGTGAGCACTCTGTGAAGTCTTGGGTGAAAGAGAAGGTGGGGTTATTCCTCGGGGAGGAGCGGTTCACCGAGGTCGCGTAGGCCTTCGATGAGGTAAGGGCGTGTGATGTCCCGTGGCTTGAGGATCTCCCGATCCCAAGTGATGAGGTCGATGTCCACGGGGATGGCTTCGGGGTGCTTCTTGCGCTGCTCGGGGGTACGCCCTGTGCGACGCTCCAGTGCCTTGAGGTGTGAGGCGAAGGTCTCCAGCTCCATGCTTGTCTTTCCTACGACGACTTGGTCCGTAAAGAGCGCATCGGAGAGCCCGAAGCTGATGGGGGCGGACTCGCGAGCTGGGGAGAAGGTAAGGCGCTCCAGCCCGAGACTGCGGAGCCCCGCTTGGGCCAGAGAGAGGTGTTTCTGTGGCTCACTATTAGAGCCTAAGGTCAAGACAAAGCGATGGAGCTTCATGGTCACTTGCTATCGGTATGCTGGGTGTGTACAGAGGCCTCGTGGATCGAGCTGAAGAGTTCCCTGAGGAAGCCTTCATCCAGCCCCAAGGCTCGGCCCTGCGCCAAGCGGTCCTCCAGCAGATTGCGGTAGCGGTCGGGCTGTACGATAGGGAGGTGGGCACTGGCCTTGATATGCCCGATCTCTTCGGAGACGATCATGCGCTCCCGCAGCAGGCGCAGGAGTTCGGCATCGATGTGGTCTATCTTCTCACGTAGCCCGCTGAGCATGCGGTCATCGGTCGGGTGGGCTGGGCGGAGATCCAGCTGGGAGAGGATGGTGATGAGGTCGGTGGGGGTGAGCTGCTGTGCGGCATCGCTCCAAGCACTCTCGGGCTCGGGGTGCGTCTCGACCATCAGGCCGGAGAAGTTCATCTCCAGCCCCATACGGCTGACCAGCGGTACGAGGTCTCGGCGCCCAGCGATATGGCTGGGGTCAACGAGGATGGTAAGCTCGGGGTGACGACGGCGTAGCTCTATGGGGATTTGCCAGAGGGGCGCATTGCGATAGAGCCCCTTGGCGTAGGTGCTGAAGCCACGGTGTATAGCCCCTATCTGAGGGATACCTGCTTGGTAGAGGCGTAGGAGAGCACCTTCCCACAGCTCGATGTCGGGGTTGAGCGGGTTCTTCACCAGCACGGTGACGCGCTCTCCGCTGAGGGCTTCGGCAAGCTCTGCCATAGCAAACGGGCTTGTCGTCGTGCGCGCTCCGATCCAGAAGGTATCCAGCCCAGCAGCGAGTGCCTCCTCCACATGGCTGGCGGAGGCCACTTCGGTGGCGACCTGCATACCCAGCTCACGCTCGACGCGCTGGAGCCAAGGCAGTCCTTCGCTACCTACCCCCTCAAAGGAGCCCGGGCGTGTGCGGGGCTTCCATAGGCTGGCACGGAAGAGGCGGATACCTCGGGCACGCAGCGCCTCGGCTGTCGCGAGGGTCTGTGCTTCTGTCTCGGCACTACAAGGGCCAGCAAAGACTATATAAGGGAAGGGAGAGGGATGACGGAGGGTGAGTGGGCGGAAAGGGGAGGCTTGCATGGGCGAGCGAGTGAGGGGCTGGGACTACGCTTGGGACTCTGCGCCGAGCTCTTCGATGAGACGGAGCATAGAGCGATAGAGGACGGAGTGCCAGGGGTGGGTCTTCTGCGAGAGCAGGTCGTTGTGCCAGAGGAGCGTGAGCTCGCCGTTGTATCGTGCTGTCGTGCGGATGAGGTCGTGTGCGATGCGCTCGGCTTCATCTTGCTCCAGCGCCATGTAGCGCTGATCACTCAGCGTCAGGTCGCGCAGCACGAGAGGGTGGAGGATGAGCTCTGTCAGAAGGCGGGTATTGGGATTGATGAACTTTACCGGACGGCAGGTGCCGAGACGGAAGCCGACGACATCGGCATAGCCCATCGAGTAATCATTGCGGAAGCCCGAGACGTAAGCCTGAAGGAGGTCCTCGGGCTCGCAGGAGGTGAGCTTATTGTGTCGCAGGCCACAGGGGCGCTGATGGAAAGCCTTCTCGAACTGATGGCGCTCCTTGCTGATGAGCTCCGACTGGTGCCCCGCGGCATAGCTACACTGCAGCGCCAAGAGCACCTTGTGCTTGGCGGCTATCGAAAGGATACGACGGAGGTAGAGGGAGTGGAGGCTATAGTAAGGCTTATCCAGCGGATGGCGCGAGGACATGCGGATGAAGAGGAAGATATCCGATCTATCCCGACCCAAGCTATCGCAGGTATTACGATCCCACTTGAGGAACTTGGGGAAGGTGAAGTAGTCGTCCTCGACATCTGCTGAGAAGCTCAGGCGTGCAGCCTCTAGGGGACTCTTCTTCTGCTTGAGCCATGCACGTAGGAAACTTCTCCAGCCACGATAGTTGTACGGGCGGGAGAGGTCGTGGGTGAGGTTGACTCTGCTGAAGGTCTGGGGACGCTCCTCGAGGCGCAGGTTGTGGTGCTCAGCGATGCCCGTCTCTAGGAGGATTTGTCTGAGTGCCTCGCCGTACTCGTCGATGATGGGGCGGTGCAGGAAGCCTGCTCGATAGGGGAGCGCACTCTTCCCTGGGAAGCGGCCATAGGAGTCACGCTCACTACGTCGGTACATCTCCTCATAGCGGGAGATGAGGAAGTAGGTCGAGGCGAGGAGGTCGGCATGGATGATGAGCTGACTCCCGTCAGCGCTCCACTCCTCTCGGGGCTCGCCGAAGAGTAGCGGTATCCCTCGCCACGTCTTCAGAGGGAGGGTAGGCATCGACTCCTTGGTGCCGTAGACGTCCATCTTGAAGAAGCCCGAGGGGATGATGACGATGGGATAGAGCTTCATCTGCTCAGGATCGTCGGTATAGCCGATGGCTTCGAAGCGGCGCTGGAAGCGATCGTCACCTTCACTCTGTACCCAGAGCGAGCCGACGAGGAAGTCAATGAGGTACTGGCGTATCTTCTTGCTGAGCATGGGTGTGGGATTACTCTTGTACTGGGCTCAAGCTGAGCACGGCCTCGATAGGATGGTGATCCGATTCGCTGGCGGTCTTGTCGACCTCGCAGCTGATAGCACGGAAGGCAGATCCGTAGAGGATGTGGTCGATGCGCACGATGAAGGGGCGCGTCTTGAAGGTAAAGCCGAAGCCATTGCCACGCTCGACGAAGGCGTCCTTCAGCCCTTCGGCGATCTTACGACGGGTATAGGAGAGGGGCGTGTCGTTGAAGTCGCCACAGACGATGACACGCTCGGTGCCGTAGCTCTGTATGAGCTGGTGGATGACGTTCGCCTGTACGCCATGGGCACGGAAGGTCGGTGCGAGCTTTGCACCCATGGCGTCCTTCAGGCGGACGGCATCGCCTTGAGAGGCCAAGCGTAGGTAGTCCTCGCCATCGACACGGCGCAGATGGAAGGACTCGAGGTGCACATTGATGATGAGTGTCTCCTCGCCACGGATGAGCACCTTGTAGGCTATAGCTCCGTTGACCCAAGAGTCGATAGGTATCTCCTTGGTCTCGGTGATAGGGTACTTGGAGAGAAGCGCGAGGGTACTCCCACCACGATTCACGCGATTCACCTGGATATAGGGATAGTCCTTGTCGAGATAGCTACGCAGGGTCTTCGAGACGACACCTGCCCAAGGATTCTGATTGAGCATCGCCTCCTGTAGGCAGACGATGTCAGCACCACTGCTTTTGATGTACTGCAGGATGGCGTTGGGGCTGGTCTTGGTGTGGGGCTTGAAGCCGAAGGCGCAGACGTTGTAGGAGAGCACGCGTATCGCATCATCTTCGTCGCCGAGGATCTTTGCCGAGCGGCTGATGGGGAAGTAGGTGAGGAGCTGTGGCAGGGAGATGAGCCATACGACTCCGACGAGGATGAGGCGCTTCTTGTCGAGTGCGATGAGCCAAAAGAGGCTCACGAGGAGCTGTGCTAAGAGAAGGCCTGGGAAGAGCAAGCCTAAGAAGCTTGGGAGGATCCAGGTCTTCGGTGCTATGTACCCCGAGTAGGCCCCGATGAGATAGACCCCAGAGATGAGAAGTGTCCCCACGAGAAGGATGACCCGTGCGACGCGTGAGCTGAAGGTGAAGAGAGCGCGAAGCTTCATTATTTGGTTGCTGTGGGGTAGGTTAGTTCTTGTCTTTGGGGAGGTTCTTCATCAAGCGACGGCGCTCCTCTGGGCTTAGGCTGGAGAAGCTCGAGTGACGGGTCTTGCGTAGCAGCTCCTCTCGGTCGCTGGTAAAAACGCTTGCGGGGTGCTTGGCTTGCTTGCGGTAGTAGAGACCGCAGGCGATACCGAAGAGGAGCCCGCCGAGGTGCGCCAAGTGTCCGCCTAAGTTCCCTCGCCCAGCACTGAGGAAGACGAGGAAGAGGAAGACCCAGAGTGCGATGGGTGGGACGCGATTTCCCGTAAAGCGCAGGGTGAACGAGGAGAAAATCTTACGATCTACCATGACTGCCGCAGCGCATACGCTGAGGATGGCTGCTGAGACACCTTGCAGCGACAGGGGAGGGATAGTCTCTGCACCGAGGAGCTGGTAGCCTAAGAGGTAGGTCAATGCCCCTGCGATGATACCTCCGATATAGGTCCAGAGGAATCTGTGTGTACCGAGTCGATGCGCCATCACGGGGAGGAGCGCATAGACCAAGCACATGTTGCCAAAGAAGTGGAAGAAGTTTAGGTGGGGGAGGGCATACGTGACGAGCGACCAAGGATGGTAGAGTACCTTGTCCCACTCGGGGTAGAATGAGAGCGAGAGCCCGAGATCCCACCAGCGTAAGGGTGTGATGAGCGTGCAGGCCCAAGAGGTCAGCCCGATAAGGAAGTAGGCGAAGGTGTGTAGGATGAGGAGGCGCATGACGATGCTCCCCTCTTGCCAATACTCTTTATATAGCTTCTGCCAGTTCATCGAAGACCTATCGGATAACCCCCTTCTTACGCCAGAGATAGATGAGGATAGCCCCGCCGATCATCCCACCGAGGTGAGCGAAGTGGGCTACCTGACCCCAAGTGTTGTGGATGCCAGCGAAGAGCTCAAAGGCGCCGTAGAGGAAGACGAAATACTTCATCTTCAGCGGTATGGCGAAGCCAATGAGGACGTATGAATTGGGGAAGAGTACGCCAGAGGCAAGGAGAATGCCGAAGACAGCTCCCGATGCCCCCACGGTATTCAGCATACTGAGGAAGGTGTCGAGTGGTACGATCCCCGATGGGAGCTGTACGCTCGCGTACTGCACGACCTCGCGTAGCTCATAGTACCAGCTCAGCTCCTGCACCAGCCCTGCACTAATACCACAGAGCAGGTAGTAGATCAGATAGCGCTTGCTGCCCCAGAAGTACTCGATGCTCGAGCCGAACATATAGAGCGCGAACATATTCGACAGTACGTGCTCGATGGACGAGGTGCTGTGGAGGAACTGATACGTCAGGAGCTGCCACACTCGGAAGGCTGAGGACTCGAAGTAGTGCAGGCCAGCGACCTCCGCAAGGTCAAAGCCTCGACGCAGTAGCAGGACTGAGGCGAAGTAGATGATGAAGTTGATGACGATCAAGTTGCGGGTCACTGGGGGAGCCCAGCGAGTCCAGGCGGAGGAGGACTGTTGCATACAGCGCTATGGAGTGATGATGGAGTCTATCTATATATGGGGCTCTCGGGGATGTACTCACCTGAAAAGCCCCGTCTCACAAAGATAACTATTCTTCCCCGCTTCTTTGTTGCACAGCAGGAAGCGAAATAGCCCCGCAGGAGGTCATCCTGCGGGGCTATTTATATCCTACGGCTTCGGTGCGCGGGCAGGGTTGCCTCAGCGCAGATGGGCCGTACGGTGTGGACTACTTGATGCGCTTGTAGCCGTAGACAGCGAGGTCACCGAGCTCTTCTTCGATGCGGAGGAGCTGGTTGTACTTAGCCATACGGTCGGTACGGCTGAGCGAACCGGTCTTGATCTGACCAGAGTTCGTAGCTACAGCGATGTCAGCGATCGTAGCATCTTCCGTCTCACCAGAGCGGTGTGAGGTGACGGAGGTGAAGCCGTGGCGGTGAGCCATGTCGATAGCGTCGAGGGTCTCGGTGAGCGTACCGATCTGGTTGACCTTGATGAGGATCGAGTTACCGCAGCCCTCGGCGATACCGCGACGGAGGTACTCTACATTCGTGACGAAGAGGTCGTCACCGACGAGCTGGATCTTCTTGCCGAGCTTGTCGGTAAGCTTCTTCCAACCTTCCCAGTCGTTCTCAGCCATACCGTCTTCGATAGAGTCGATGGGGTACTTCTCTACCAGCTGGCTGAGGAACTCAACCTGCTCGTCGATCGTGCGCTTCACACCGTGGTCACCTTCGAACTTCGTGTAGTCGTAGATGCCATCCTTGAAGAACTCAGAGGAAGCGCAGTCCATAGCGATGGTGATGTCCTTACCGGGGACGTAGCCAGCCTTTTCGACAGCCTTGAGGATAGACTCGATAGCGTCTTCCGTACCATTGAGGGCAGGAGCGAAACCACCTTCGTCACCTACAGCGGTGCTGAGTCCACGGTCGTGGAGGACCTTCTTCAGTGCGTGGAAGACTTCGGCACCCATGCGGAGACCTTCGCGGAAGCAGCATGCACCCACAGGGCGGATCATGAATTCCTGGAAAGCGATAGGAGCGTCAGAGTGCGAGCCACCATTGATGATGTTCATCATAGGTACGGGCAGTACATAGGTGTTCGTGCCACCGATGTAGCGATAGAGGGGGATGTCGAGGTACTGAGCGGCAGCCTTAGCGACGGCGAGAGATACACCGAGGATAGCGTTAGCGCCGAGGTTACTCTTGGTCTTGGTGCCATCGAGAGCGATCATCTTCAGGTCGATCTCACGCTGGTTCAGGGCGCTCATGCCGTAGAGCTCAGGTGCGATGACGTTGTTGATGTTCTCTACTGCCTTGAGGACACCCTTACCGAGATAGCGACCCTTGTCGCCGTCACGGAGCTCGAGAGCTTCGTTTTCGCCCGTGGATGCACCGCTGGGTACAGCTGCACGACCGATGATACCACACGCAAGGTGTACGTCTACTTCTACTGTGGGGTTCCCACGGGAGTCGAGGATCTCACGCCCGACGATCTTGATAATTTCCATAAAACTAATTCGAATTAGCAAATCTGTCTATATAGACTTTTCTGTCTCCTACAAAGGTACAACGAATATATGATATTCAACTGCCCGAGTTACAAGAGAATGGACAAGGGGATAAGGGCGCTCCTCTACACCCTATTTAAGGCCTTTCAAAAGCGACACTCTCGGTAGCGGAAAAGCGCCCCACAGCACCTCTTTTTGTGGTGTGCTGTGAGGCGAAGGTGGGGGAGAAAGGACTAAGAGATGAGAGCCTTAGATGCGAAGCGTAGCCGTCACGATGAGCTCGCGGGGGCGGAGTGGTACGGCGAAGCTCGAGATGTCGGTGGCGGAGAGGCGGGTCACTCGGTAGGAAGTCTGTCCCCATAGGTTCGCTAAGCGTGCGGTGAGCTTGATGCGCTTGCTGACAGTCCAGGCGGCGTCGAGGTCACCGAAGAGGGTATGCTTGTACTCTCTCGGAGCGACCTCATTCATCGAGTGGACGACCTGCAGGCCGAGGAGCCAGCGATCACCGAGGGGGAGGCCTGCCTCAAAGCTCTCACGCAGGGAGAGGACGGGGCGTAGCTTCGTCAGCGGATGATGTATCCATAGACTGCTGAGCTCGAAGGTGTAGGCCAGCTCCAGCGGCGAGAGCTTGTTGCACGTCATCGTGAGGCTGGGCACGAGGAGGTCGCTCTGGATCTGATAGACACGCTGTGCCTGTGAGGAGATGTAGCTCGAGTGGCTGTATCGTAGCTCGGCATGTAGGCTCAGCCCGAGTGGTGCGATGGACTTGTCTACGACGCCCGCTGCGGAGAAGGTCTGGCGGTGGTGCGTGCTGTCGATGGGGATGCTCACCGTGCGGTCAAGACTATATGTATAGTCACGGTAGTAGCCGCGGGTCGTGTAGCTGTAGCTCAGATGGAGGTAGGTGAAGAAGAGCTCCAGCGGATTGCGATAGGTGAGGCGGAGCGAGCTGGAGAGGGTCTGCTGACTGTAGAGGTGCTCGAGACTCTGGTAGTAGAGGCGGTAGCCTCGTCTCTGGGTGCTGGGGCTGTAGTAGCCGTCGAGGTCGGGGCGCTCGGAGTAGCTCCCACGTAACCATAGCTCCCCGTGCTGCCCGAGGCTCGCCCTCATACTGAAGAAGGGGGCGATACGTAGGCGTGTCGCCTCATCGTGGCGCATACCTACCTGAAGCATCTCCCGCTCGAGGGTCAGGGGGCTACCCACCGAGAGATAGAAGCCCTCGGGGCGGTAGCTGAAGGACGCGTCCAGTGCCAGAGAGAGGTCGCGGTAGCTGCAGGAGCGGGCGAGGCTGGCGTAGGGCGTGTCAAAGCTCCGTAGGTCGGCCGTGGCTTCCAGCCCCGTGTGAAGTGCGGTGGTACGGGAGAAGTGGAAGCTCGTCGAGGCTTGATGCGTTGTGTGAAGCTGGGTGATGCGTCGCTCTTCGTAGAGCGTCTGTGTGGGGAGTGCCGCCTCGGTCCACTCGCCACGGAGCGTCTCTCCTGCGGTGTACCCACGTGTGGAGGAGACGAAGTCAAGGACCGTACCGCCTAAGCGGAGGGTCGTCTGCAGGGCCGCTTGGAGCCAAAGCGGCTCCTGCCGTAGCCCCAAGGTGTACTCGCGGCTATTGGAGTGAAGGCCCTCAGCTTGGTCGGAGCGTCTGCCTCCGAAGCTTAGCTCTCCTACGAGATAGCGCTTGGGTGCATTGTGCTCGTAGCGCAGGGCGGCATTGTAGTAGTTGGGGCTTAGGGTCTGCTGTGATGTCTCGTAGAGGTCGAGGGGTGTAGTGCCGAGGTAGTGGGTCTCGCTCTCGGAGCTGAGACGTCGGCGGTCGTGGTAGCCCGAGACGTTGATGCGGAGGTTACTGTATTCCCCGAGCTTCTGCAGGTCATTGATGCCCCAGTTGAAGCCTCTGTCATCGAGGTAGCGCCCGATGTCGAGGGGGGGGCGCTGTGGGGAGGAGGTCTGTAGGGCGGTCGAGGGAAGGGAGATCTGCGGAAGGCCACTCCCTGCGTCGTGCTGCTGCTCGAAGTCTGACGAGAGATCTATCCCCGTATTATTCCCCTTGAGTGAGGTGATGAGCTGGTTCGTCGGTGAGGCCTGCATGAGGAAGGCTTTTCCCTCCCAGAGCGGCGCAGGCAGGCCCGTTCCTGCTGAGACTTCCCCGAAGGGACGGAAGCGTGAGGCCTTGCTCAGACGGATGTTCAGCGCTGCCTGGTCGCTGGAGACGAGACCCTGTAGGACGCGCTTGTGCTGATTGTGCTCGATGACTTCGACCTGATCGACGGCATTGATGGGGATGTTGCGCGAGGCCTGCGTGTAGTTGCTGCCCAAGGGATCTTGCCCCTCGATGTAGAACTTATTGATCGGCGTACCCTGATACTCTATTCGTCCATTCTCCTTGACTTCTACCCCGGGGAGCTTCTTGATGACGTCCTCGAGGTAGCGGTCACGCTTGCCTGCGAAGGCCTTGACGCGGTAGCGGAGCGTGTCGCCCCGCACGGTGATGGGGCGTGCCTTGATATGTACCTCACGTATCGGCGTCGTCGAGGGCTGGAGACGCACAGTGAAGCTATCTCCCGAGAGCTCGCTGATGCGTAGCTCTTGCTTCGTATAGCCTAAGAGGACGAAGGAGAGGAACTGGTCTTGGGGCGTGAGGCGAAAGCGTGCCTCGCCCTTAGCGTCACTCTGCATGAAGGCCGTGCGGTGCCGCTCGCCGTCCCATGCTGAGCAAAGGACGTCGACGATGGGGGCACCCGTCTCGGCATTGACGATGCGGGCAGTCACGTGGCGCTCACTCGTCTGCCCATGCGCTTGTCCTGTGGGGAGCAGGAGGAGCAGCGTGAGGAGGCACCATAGGAGTCGGGGCGTGTAGTCGTAGTGTCTCATAGTGGTATCGGGTAAGGGCGGAGACGTATTTACTCCAGCTCGATAGGGTTGTAGGGCTTAGGTGGCTTGGCGGTCTTCTTCCCCTGGACGTTGATCTTCGGTGTGCTGTAGCCCGAGGGGTTCGCCATATAGTTGCGGATGGCCTGCTGGAGGCGCACTCTCGTCGTCTTGAAGTAGGACTTCTTCTTGCGGTAAATGACCTCCCCGAGCGGAGCGCGCTCGAAGCCCTGTAGGGTGAAGACATGGTCACGGTCCTTATCATAGATACAGGTGATGAGCCCAGGGAGTCCTCTGAACTTATACGGGCCATAGCTCAGCGGGATCTCCTCGGTGTACCAAGCCGTGTAGTCGCGCCCTCGGTAGCGAGTCTGGGCGCGGTGGCAGGTGTATCCTGCGATGATGCTATCTCCTGCGACCAGCTCCCACTGCTGCTGGGGGATACTATCTACGTAGGTGAAGTAGTCGGTGACGATCCGATCGAAGTACTCCATCTTCCCCTCTCTCTGAAGGAAAAGTATGTGGCTATCCATGACGGAGCTCTTGCTTGCCTTATGGTGTCCTGGGACGAACTCTTCAGGGGCCTTGCCCGTCTTGACTCCATCGTCAAATATCGAATCAGCCAGCAAGGTCCCATGGTCTATATAGCGCTGGGCCGTTTCACCGATTTGCAATACTTGCGTCCATTCATAGGCTGGCGCCATGCTTTTCGCAACAGGATGGTACTCTGCTTTATAGAATGCACGATAGAGGTTGGGCTCAATGACGTCCTTGCTTACGGTGTCAGCCTTCATTGATTTGAAGGCACGTATCAAGCTCTCGATGAATGGGGCCATGTTGGTCTCTTGTGCCTCAGCGCTCATTACGGAGAGGATGCACATACAGAGTGATAGGACGATGCCTCGGAGGAGTCTCATTGTCTTCATATAGGGCGGAGAGAAGTGGGAGAGGGGCTTTTACTCCAGCTCGATCGGGTTGTAGGGCTTGCTATGATGCTTGATGGCTTTGCTCTTGGGGTCACGGACGACGATGTCGGAGGTGAAGAGGTCGGGCTGATCGTGGTAGTTCCTCTGGAGCTTCGCCACCACTTCCCGCTTGGTCTCGAACCACCACATACGTCGCGCTTCCTCGTAGATGTAGTCCTCTGACGGAGCTTTCTCGAAGCCTACGAGCGTATAGATATGCTCGCGCTGGGTGTCGTAGATGCAGGTGATGAGGCCAGGGAGACCACCGAACTTAAAAGGCCCATAGGGGAAGGGGATCTCCTCGGTGTACCAAGCGATGTAGTCTCGTCCACGGAAGCGCGTCGTGGCCTTGTGGCACGTATAGCCTAAGATCGTGCTATCGCCCCGCGCCATCGTCCACTGGAGCTGGGGGATGGGCTCCGTGTAGTGGTACTTGTTGATGAAGATCTTCTCGTGGGCATTGATCATCCCCTTGGAGCGGTCGAAGATGAGCTTCAGATTAGATAAGGTGGCTTCATAGGCAGCGTCACTCTCCGCCTCAAATTCCCCATATTTCTTCCTCGCCTTCACCGAAGCATTCCATATCGAGTCACTACGTAGCGCACCATAGTCGAGGAAGGCTTGGTAGCTCTTGCCTATCTGCAGGACCTGCATCCAGTGATAAGCCTGGGGGACAGACGGGTCGTCTCGGTACTGCTTCTCATAGTAGGCCCGATACTGCGCGTAGTCGAATATGGTCATCTGCATGGAGTCACTTGGCTCATATACATAGGTGTAGTCGGGGAAGACCTTGGGCTTTTGCCCTGTAGCAGGAAGGCTTAGGCACCCCATCCCGATAGCGAGGAGGAGGGTGCGGAGAATGGACTGTTTCATAGCTCAGCAGGGGTGATTTATTCTAATTCGATCGGATTGTAGGGCTTGGACTTGCGCTTGATGGCCTTGTTCCTGGGGTCTGGGGTGAGGATGTCGGGGGTGAAGAGGTTGGGCTGCTCGTGGAAGTACTTCTGTTGCTTCGCCAGCACTTCCCGCGTGGTCTCGAACCACCCGCGTCGCACATTCTCATAGATGTAGTCTTCCGAAGGGGCTTTCTCGAAGCCTACAAGCGTATAGATATGCTCGCGCTTGGTGTCGTAGATGCAGGTGATGAGGCCAGGGAGTCCGCCGAACTTAAAGGGCCCGTAGGGGAAGGGGATCTCCTCGGTGTACCAAGCGATGTAGTCCCGCCCGCGGAAGCGCGTCGTGGCCTTGTGGCATGGGTAGCCTAAGACCGTGCTATCGCCCCACGCCATCGTCCACTGAAGCTGGGGGATGGGCTCAGTGTAGTGGTACTTGCTGAGGAAGATCGCATCGTGAGCATTGATCATCCCCTTGGAGCGGTCGAAGATGAGCTTGAGATGAGAAAAGGTGTCATCTGCGGCGGCACGACTCTCCGCCCTAAACTCGCCATAGCTTTTCCTACCCCGCGCCGCAGCACGCCAGATGGAGTCTCTACGTAGTTCGCCATAGTCGAGGAAGGCTTGGTGGCTCCTACCTATCTGCAGGATCTGCATCCAGTGATAGGCTTGCGGATCAGTGGGGTCATCTCGATACTGCTTCAGATAGTAGGCTCGGTAGAGCGCATGATCGAATATGTTCGTCGGGGTGCTGTCACTCGGGGCATATACCCTGCTGGGATCAATATCTGCTTTGGGCGCTAGCCCTGTGGCGGGAAGGCTCAAGCACCCCATCCCGATAGCGAGAAGGAGGGTGTGGAGAAGCAAACGTATCATAGCTATGCGGGGTTATTCCAGCTCGATGGGATTATAGGGCTTGGGCTTGCGGTTGATCTTAGTGCCAGGGGCTGGCGTGATAAGATCGGACTTGAAGAGGTTTGGCTGCTCGTGGAACTGTCGCTGGAGCTTATTGACCTCCTCGCGTGTGCCCTCGGCGGGCTTGCGTCGCCCGTTGCCGTAGTAGATGTAGTCTAAGGCGGGGGCTTTCTCAAAGCCTACAAGCGTGTAGATGTGCTCGCGCTGGGTGTCATAGATGCAGGTGATGAGACCAGGAAGACCACCGAACTTATAGGGCCCGTAGGGGTAGGGGATCTCCTCGGTGTACCAAGCGACGTAGTCTCGTCCACGGAAGCGGGTCGTGGCCTTGTGGCACGTGTAGCCCAAGATCGTGCTATCGCCCTCGGCCATCGTCCACTGCTGCTGGGGGATGGGCTCGGTGTAGTGATACTTGTTGATGAAGACCCTGTCGTGTGCGTCTAAGACGCCCTTGTTGCGGTCAAAGAGGAGCTTCACGTCGGGCTGTGATTCATCCCTAGCTGCAGACCATTCGGGATGCAGTTCGGCATCACTCTTGCCCGCCTTTATCGAGGCGTTCCATATCGAGTCAGCGCGTAGCTCCCCATAGTTGACGTAGCCCTGATACTTGCTCCCGATTTGTAGGAGCTGAAGCCAGCGATAGGACTTTGGGTCGGAGGGGACATCTCGATATTCCTTTTGGTAGTAGGCTCGGTATTGAGCATAGTCGAAGATGGTAAGCGCTATGGTATCGCTCAAGTCATAGTGCTTGTCGGGTTTTTGGGTAGCTTGAGCTGAAGCGGTCGTGCTGTGGAAGCACAGGCTCCCTATTCCGATCGTGAGGAATAGGGTGCGGAGAAGTAAGGGTTTCATGTGTCGTGTGGTGCTTGGGGGTGTGGGAAGATGCGATGATTAGGATTGGGTAGGGCGGTAGGCGATGTAGAGCGGGCGTTTGCTGCCCTTGCGCTGGATGCGTAGGTAATGGCCTGTGTCCTCCGTAGCGAGGAGCTTGAAGAGCCCAATCTTCGTCTTGTAGAAGTAGCCACTATAGCCGAAGTAAGCTCCCGAGCCGAAGACACGGAGACCATTCATTAAATTGATACCACTTACCTCCGAGATGTCGTAGGCCGTGCGGCTATACCGCTTCGACCATAAGAGCCGCTTCAAGACTACAGTCTCTCCGTCATCCTCTATCGAACGGGGCATAGCGAGGGGAGGGTAGATGAGGCCCAAAGCGCCTGCCCAGAGGACGAAGGCAAACGATGATAAGCCGTCTACCGTCAGCAGAAGGTAAAGGATGAGTGCAAGGGCCCACAAGCCAATGAAGGTGATGACCTTGACGAATGTAGAGTACCTAAATGTGTAGTGCATAGCGCGATTAGATGGAAGTGATGGTGTTGCTTTGCGCTGACACCCATTCTGATGGTGAGGAATAGGGTGCGGAGTAGTGAGGGTCTTGTGGGAGGTGTGGTGCTTGGGGTGGTGTGGGAAGATGTGATTAGTAGGATAGGGCAGGCTGGTAGGCGATGTAGAGTGGGCGTTTGCCACCCTTACGCTGGATGCGTAGGTAATGACCCGTCTCCTCCGTAGCGACGAGATTGAAGAAGCCCATCTTCGATTTGTAGAAGAGGCCACTATAGCAGAAGTAACCTGGCGAGCCAATGATGGCGTAGCTCTTCGTCAGCTCCATACCACTTACCTCTGAGATGTCGTAAGTCGTGCGGCTATACCGCTTCGACCATAAGAGCCGCCTCAGGACTACGGTCTCTCCGTCATCCTCTATCGAACGGGGCATAGAGAGGATGGAATAGAGGAGCATCGTAAAGATCACCCAGCTGTATAGGGCGATCATAAACCAGGAGTGTAATCTGAGTGGATAGCAGATTAGCCCAAGAGCCATCACGCAGAGGGCGGTGTAGACCTTGAGGGTGGTAGAGTACCTAAACGTGTAGTGCATAGCGCGATCAGATGAAAGTGGTGTCGTTGCGTTGTGCTCTTGTGTCTCTGTATTGCATGGAGAAGGGCTTCTCTCCACACTGCAAACCTAAGAAAAAACTTGTAATCAGCAATACCAGAGAAGAGAACCTTGCGATACACGCTGCGCCACCGTGCTATGTGAGGCTCGCTGCTTCGGTGAGAAAAGCTGAGAGCAGTAGTGGAATGACTTCCTACGAGTGCGAATAAAAGTCACGGACGAATGGTAGATAAGCTCTATCTACGTGCGTAGATCTAATATCTACGTACGTGGATGATAGGGTTTACGTGCATAGTCTTTAAGACTACGTGCCTGGATAGGAGAAGACCACTACGGGAGGGCGGCTTTTTCTTCGCGGGGATAGCACTTCTTCCTCCGCTGGATGAGAGAAATCTACGTGATAGGGTGAGTCCCTTTACCCTCAATTAGCGAGCTATCCTCGCGCGTATAGGGGCGCAGGTACGAGGCTTTAGCTATCTTTGTACCACTATACATACAGATAATCACCTCTTTTTAAGAAGAAAAATGATCAACTTTATTGAAGAGCTGCGCTGGCGTGGGATGATCCATGATATGTTCCCAGGCACTGAGGAGCAGCTACAGAAGGAGCGTACCTCTGCATATCTGGGTATTGACCCCACGGCAGACTCCCTTCACATCGGCCACCTCGTCGGGGTCATGATGCTGCGCCACCTCCAGCTGGCAGGCCATCGCCCCATCGCCCTCATCGGCGGTGCTACGGGGATGATTGGTGACCCCTCGATGAAGTCCGCCGAGCGTAACCTCCTCGACGAAGAGACGCTCCGCCACAACCAAGCTTGCATCAAGAAGCAGCTGTCTAAGTTCCTCGACTTCGATAGCGATGCCCCCAATGCTGCTGTGCTGGTGAACAACTACGATTGGATGAAGGACTACAGCTTCCTCGGCTTCATCCGCGACATCGGCAAGCATATCACGGTCAACTATATGATGGCTAAGGACTCGGTGAAGAAGCGCCTCAGCGGCGAGAACTCCAACGGGATGTCCTTCACCGAATTCAGCTACCAGCTCCTGCAGGGCTACGATTATCTGTATCTCTATCGCCACTACGGCTGCCGTCTGCAGATGGGGGGCTCTGACCAATGGGGGAATATCACCACGGGTACGGAGCTGATCCGCCGTATGGATGCTGGTGAGGCCTATGCTCTGGTATGTCCGCTGATCACGAAGGCCGACGGAGGTAAGTTCGGTAAGACCGAGAGTGGCAATGTGTGGCTCGACCCCGAGCGCACGAGCCCATACGCCTTCTACCAGTTCTGGCTGAATGTCAATGATGCCGATGCGGCACGCTATATCAAGATCTTCACGACGCTGACGCAGGAGGAGATCGCAGGCCTCGAAGCTCAGCAGGCTGCCGCTCCCCACGAGCGCGCCCTGCAGAAGCGTCTGGCGGAGGAGATCACCGTCCTCGTCCACGGCCGTGAGAGCTATGATGCCGCTGTGGCTGCCTCGGGCATCCTCTTCGGGCAGGGCACGCGCGAGCAGCTCCAGTCACTCGACGAAGCTACGCTCCTCTCCGTCTTCGAGGGCGTCCCTCAGTTCGAAGTCTCGAAGGACAAGCTGCAGGGTGGTGTGAAGGTCATTGACCTCCTCACCGAAGATGCGGCAGTCTTCCCCTCGAAGGGCGAGCTGCGCAAGCTCATCGCCTCGGGTGGTGTGAGCGTGAACAAGGAGAAGGTCGCCAGCCCAGATGACCTCATCACCTCTGCCCAGCTCATCGCTGACCGCTACCTGCTCGTACAGCGCGGTAAGAAGAACTACTACCTCGTCTTGGCTAAGTAAGCCACTGACACCCGATAACGACGGCTCCCCCGCTACCGCTGGCAGTAGCGGGGGAGCCGTCTTCTTTTGCCCCACTTCGGGGGTGTTACGGATGGAGAGCCGAAGTGCGTGCCTTCTGTATTCAGGTCGGTACCTTCATCGGGGGAGCATAAAAAAGCCACGGGCGCGCTACGATG
>NZ_ALKJ01000006.1:0-46462 GCF_000292995.1 Porphyromonas sp. oral taxon 279 str. F0450
GAGCCTATGATTTAGGGTAGTGGGAGTGTGCCTCTCCTTGCGCCTCTGTGAGCTAATATGAGGGGAAGGTGTGGTGGAATATCGGGCCTTTGTGGGCTTGCTTGTTATTCACAAAACTATTCTCTACCTTTGGTACATGATCTCGGGGCTCTATGCTTCCGATCTATAGCAAACGCAATATGAACAAACAAACCTCCCACGACAACTCTCTGGGCTCCTGGAGCTCTCGGTAATCCCACCTACGCCCCTCATTGGGTTGGCCTCCCACGGCGCAATTTAGAGCTCGAGCAGTCCTCTTACTTCCCCGACACACCCGACAGACGCTCACTCGGCCACATACCCCTTCCCCCGCTTCGGCGGACACCACCACGCACACGCAAAGGCTCCTCCCGATCCTCGCTAAGGGTCGCACACGCTCACATATCAAGCCTTTGTTCCCCACCATACCGTCTCATACGCTCCCAGAGTCCCCTCCCGAGGTCTCTCAGGGATGCAGTCCTACCATCATGCATATTCCCAGAGGGCGCCTCGTGTACCCTCTTGACACCACATTAACGCAACTACAATTATGAGACTCCATATCAAGTATCTCTTGGGCTGCTTGGCGCTTCTCTTCCTTCTCCCCGGATGTAAGGGGGAGAGTGATGTCGAAGAAGCTACCCTTGATCTCTCGGCCCAGAGTGTGACCTTCACCAAGGATGGCGGCGAGCAGACGCTTACCGTCTCGACCAACAAGGACAGCTGGTCAGCCTTCACCACCGAACGCTCTTGGCTCACCGTAGAGCAGCAGGGGAATACCCTCAAGGTCAAGGCTACGGCCAATGATCGCGGCATGGATCGTGCTGCTTCTGTAGTAGTCAACGCTGGCGGCATGCAGCGCGTCGTAGAAGTCAAGCAGAGCGCTGCTGACATCATCCTCGATGCTGACCCTACTTCGCTCGTCTTCCCTGCCGCAGGGGAAACGAAGAAGCTCGCTATCTCCAGCAACGGTGGGGCCGTCAAGGCTGAGCTCGCTTCGGCTGTCGACTGGCTGACGATCGACAAGGTCACTCCTACGGCTATCGTCCTCACCGCTAAGGAAAGCAAGGAGAAGGTCAAGCGTAGCGTCAAGGTCAACCTCACCGTAGGTACCGTCATCAAGGAAATCGAAGTCACTCAAGAAGGGATCATGTACTACGTACTTCCCTACCTGAAGTTCCCCGCTTCTCTTCCTGAAGTCATCCGCTACGAAAAGAGCCGTGGTAACGAACTGATCAAGCTCCCTGACGGGCTCTTCAACACGACGCTCTATCGCTTCGCTACGCAGAGTAAGATCATGTCCTTCGTACAGTACGAATTCCGTAACGAAAGCACTCCTGGCTTCTCCTCTGCCGTATCTATCTGCTACGATGTAGATCTCGTCAAGGACAATGCAGACTTCGATAACTTCCTTAAGGAAAATGGCTTCGGCGACAAGACCGTAGGTAAGGATGGTAAGACCGTGACCTATCGTGATGATGCCAAGCAGCTGCAGGTCCAAGTAGCCATCCAGTCGGGTGGTGCTATGATCACGACGACCTATGCTCCTAAGCAGGATAAGGACTACACGACCTTCAAGACCCTGCCTATGACGCATCAGACCGAGCTGATGAGTGACCGTGATCTCAAGATCAACAAGGGCAAGAAGAAGGAAGATATCCGTAAGCAGGAAGAAACCTGGGGCTCCAAGCGCGATGAATCCATCACGCAGGAAAACTATGACCGCTTCACTACGGGTAGCAGTGCCTTCGAAGAAGAAATCTATCGTGGTTACTTCTACATCCGTCCTTCTAAGGATGATAAGATCGAAGAAAATGACCCCTACATCGACTTCATGCATGGTACTCAGGCCGTCTACTCAAACATCGGTCTGGCCTTCTGGGAAGATGCTCTTGGTCGCTTCGCTCTGACGAAGGAAGTACAGGCTCTCTTCAAGGAAGCTGGATTCCCCTTCCTCCGTGCTGTCGGTAACAAGGGTTATCAGGCCTTCTACAACAAGGAAAAGATGCAAGTCTACGTCATGCGTGTCGCTTACGACAAGGGTAAGCCCATCATCGAAATGCAGTCCTTCTATGAAAAGGTAGAAGGTGGCAATTCGATCGCTACGCTCTCCAGCTACGAACGCAGTGTACGTGCTCAGAAGGCTTACGAAGCTTCGCTCCGCCGCATCGAACGTCGTATCCTCGATACGCCTCGCTTCCGCTAAGGCTGCGATCGCTCTCCTCTAAGAGGATAGGGTGCCCAGGATATGCTCCGGGCACCCTGCCTCCTTGGGGCGTATGACTCCGTCACCAGACGCACACATCACACTCTCCCCTCAGGCGAGATCGGTCCTACCTTGCCACCTCGCCTTGGGTTCACCATCCCCACACACAAAGACACATTATGAAATCGTATCTCAAGTACCTCATTGGCTGCTTGGGCCTGCTCCTCCTATTGCCAGCCTGTAAGAATGAAAGCGACGTCGAGGAAGCTACCATCGATGTCTCCACGCAGCTCATGACCTTCACTAAAGATGGTGGCGAACAGACGCTCACCGTCAAGACGAACAAGGACACGTGGACTGCCTTCACCACCCAGGAATCTTGGCTCACCCTCACACAGGAGGGCAATGCGCTCAAGGTCAAGGCCAGCGCCAATGATCGTGGTGTCGATCGCTCCGCTTCGATCATCGTCAATGCTGGTGGTGCACAGCGCCGTGTCGCTGTCACGCAGAGTGCAGCTGACGGTCTCATCGAGATGACGGATACCTCCGTGCTCTTCCCCAAGGCTGGTGCCACGAAAAAGGTCACCTTCTCGAGCAATGGCGGTGCCGTCAAGGCCGAGCTGGCTACCCCAGCAGACTGGCTTACCATCGACCGCGTCGCTGATGGCAGCATCGTCCTCACTGCGAAGGAAAGTCCCGAGAAGTATCGTCGCCGTGTGAAGGTCCTCCTGACCGTCGGTGCGACCCTCACCGAAATCGAAGCTATCCAGGAAGGCTCTGTACAGTACGTCCTGCCTATCCTGAAGTTTCCCGCTTCGCTGGCTACCGTGATGAGCGAAGAAATGGCTCGTGGTAACGCGCTTATCCAGCTCCCTGACGGCATCTTCAACACGACCTCTTATCGTGTAGCTACGCGCAGTGAAGCGATGCCCTTCATCCAGTATGAGTTCACTGACCCCAGCGCTCCTGGCTTCAAGTCTGCTATGTCTATCTGTGCCGACAGCACGCTCGTCAAGGACAATCCTGAGTTCATGGCCTTTGTCAAGGAACAGGGCTTCGATGCTCCTACGATCTCTAAGGATGGTAAGACCACGACCTACACCAGCGAAAGCCTCCAGCTCCAGATCGAGGTGACGATCCAGCCTAAGGGCGCTGTCATCACCACGACCTATCGCCCCACGCAGCGCAAGTCCTACAAGACCTTCGACGTCATGCCTCTGGCCGAGCAGCTCAAGCTCCTCAGCAGCCGTGAGCTGGGTATCATGAAGGCCAAGCGCGCTGAGATCCGCAAGCAGGAAGCTGAATGGGGCTCTGAATGGGCTGAGCCACACGATCGTAAGTACTACGACCGCTTCATGGTGACGAAGGCCTTTGACGGTGAGTTCGCTCGTGGGTACTTCTATATCGTACCTGACAAGTACAAGAAGATCCCCGAAGATGATCCATACGTGGATGCTGTCAAGGGGATCCAGGCCATCTACCACAATACTGAGCTGGCCTTCTGGCGTGACTACGCTGGCGACTTCCACCTCTCCAATGAAGTCATCAAGCTCCTCGAAGACAACGGCTATACCTTCCTGCAGAACCTCGATGGCTATAGTAAGGCTTACTACAACAAGGAGAAGAAGCTCGCCTTCATCTTCACCGTACCTAAGCAGACCTACCAAGGCCGCTACATCCTCGAGATCCAAGCCACCTACGCTGACCGTGGCAACAAGTCCGCTACCCTCTCAGTGGCTACCCTCTCCGACTATCCCAGCTATCTGCGCGCCCTGCGTGCTCATCAGGCTGAGGATCGTGCCTTCGCTGCTCAGCTGAAGGCTATCTTCGGGCACTAATCTTCCCGTGTACCGCACCACACGGATAGGGCGTTCGGGCTTCGGCCCGGGTGCCCTATTTCTGTTTCTTTACGAGTGGGGTAGTGCGAACCTATATGGGTCGGTGGGCTGACCTATATAAGTACGAGTGTAGAGCTATATCAGGTTGTTGCTCCGCGTAGGGATAAAAGTTATGGACGAGTGGTAGATAAGTTTGGACTACGTACGTGGCTCTAATATCTACGTACGTGGATATTGGGATTTACGTGCCTGGTCTTTAAGACTCCGTGCGTAGATAGAAGAATAGCACTACGTGAAGGCGCTTTTTTATTCACGAGAAGGACACTTTTCTTTCCGCTGGATAAGAGGAATACTCGCGCTAAGGCGAAGGGCTTGCCTGATCTCTTCGGAGAGGTATATCGGGTAGCTGGGCGCACGATGCCTTAGCACTCTAAATAGAGGTCAGGACTCGCGGTGACAGTCTCTATATAGGTCTGTGAGCTGGCTAATATAGGTTGGATTTGGGCTCCTCTATAGGATGCTTCTCGTGATGAGATAAGTGGCTTGGAATGTGTGGTGTATGATGTTGGGATGGAGCTGGCATCTGTGATGAGAATTTACCCCAGAGAAAGTGTGGTATATGGCTGCAATGTGTAAGGCTAACTTTATGCTCATTAGTATTGGATTTCCCGAAACAAATCTCTAACTTTGACCCATGGTTGAGGCACAAAGCCTCTGCAAATACAGAACACTCATGATCGAATCATCAACCTCAGATATGCCCCTGGGCTGCTGAGGCTCACGAAGAATCCCTTCAACTACGTCGGCTTGGGGCGGCCTCCCTCCGCGTAGATAGAGCCTTGGAAGCCCTGTTTCCTTCCACACAAGACGCTCACCTCTCGGCCACACACATCGACACACCTCGCACCCACCACACGCCTACGACGCATCGAGCTACCACCACAGTACCCTCTTCATAGCTCGTCTGCTGCTCGTCCTCCCTATCGCCTTCTTATGTCTCTGCCCGTAGAGCACTTCGCTCCGTGGGATCTGCAGGCATTCTACACCAGACAAACCCCAGCTGCGCTACCTTGTAGACCGCACGCTTATACCCGTTCCTACCCATTTCTTCCCCCCGCAGGCGACGCTCTTAGCACATACGCTCGTCGTCGAAGCGGAGAGGCCAATGTCCTCCTACTCTGTACCCACCATGAGGTCCATATCTACCTACTTATTAGCGCTTCTGGCGCTCGTCTTCCTCCTCCCTACCAGCTGTAAGCCTGATAGCGACGTCGAGGAGGCTACCCTCGAGCTGTCTCCCTCCACCCTCCACTTCTCTAAGGATGGCGGTGAGCAGGTCGTCACGATCACTACCAACCGCGAGAACTGGAGCGCCTTCTCTCCGCAAGAAGACGCTTGGGTCAAGCTCAAAGAAGAGGGGAGTACCCTCCGTGTGAGCGTCCCTGCCAACCCTCGCAGCGAAGAGCGCACAACGTCGGTCATCGTCAATGCTGGAGGCGTGCAGCGTCGCATCGCCATCCGTCAGTCAGCTGGTGAGGCAAGCCTCACGCTGGAGCAAACGGTGACCTTCGGCCTCGAAGGAGGCTCTCATCTCATTACCTTCGCTGAGGCTTCGGCGGATGCTAAGGCTGAGCTCGCTGTCCCCACCGACTGGCTGAGCATCTCAGCTGCCAGTGCCAAGGGCTTCACCCTCATCGCAAAAGCCAATGCTACGAAGCTGCGCCGTGCTGCTAAGGTGAACGTCATCCGTGGCAATAGCATTCAGGAAATCGAGGTCGTGCAGGAAGGTCTTCCCTCGACGCTCCTGCCCCTCTTGGAGTTCCCCGCTGACCTCTATCAGGTCATCCGCTACGAGCAGGGCAGAGGCCACATCCTCCTCGAGTCTGTCAATGGCGGCGAAGATGAGCCCTCAGTCTACCGCTTCCTCACCAAGGATAAGACTGTGCCCTTCATCCAGTACACGTTCAACGTCCCCCTCAGCCCCGGCTTCATGTCGGCCGAGACCCTCTTCTTCGGCTTCAATCCCAAGGAGGATGTCCCCGCCCTCGAAGCCTACCTCAAGGACCACGGCTTCACGCTCAGTAAGAGCACCGATCAGATGGCCGTCTACACGAGCACGACGATCCCCGTCAGCCTACAGACGTACTACTTCTCCGATGGCGTGAAGTTGGAGTTCACCTACCAGCCCCAGCAGCCTCAGGCTTACAAGACCTTCACCACGCTGCCTATGACGCGCATGACCGCCTATATGGGCAATCGTGAGCTGAATAAGGCCGGTAAGAAGCGTGCTGAGATCCGCAAGGATGAAGAAGCTCTGGGTAGCGAATACTTCGATGTCGGTGATCCCTCAGCTGATGTCTATCAGGTGAAGAAGTCCTTCGATGGCGAGGATGTACGTGCCTATCTCTTCGTCGTGGCTAACCCTGACAAGGGGATCGCAGAGAATGATCCCTACATCGATGTCTGCGTCGGGGTCAATGCCTTCTTCCCCATCACTATGGGTTACTGGCAGGATAAGATCACCGGAAAGCACTATCTGACCAATGAAGTGCGTTCATTCTTTGCAGGGGTAGGCTATCCCTACCTCGGGAAGCTAAAGAATGGCGACTACGCCTTCTATAATAAGGAGCGGCTCCAGGTGTATGTCTTGCGCGCAGTAGATGATGGGGCGACCCAGGTACTACAAGTCCAGTCGATCTACGCTAAGGTCAAGAGTGCCAATGCTTCCCTCGCTTCCCAGCTCGACTATCGAGCCTCGGTCAAGCAGCGTCGTGAGGATCTGCGCCGACTGAGCCAGCTCGTCACAGATGTCTACTACCACAAGGACTAAGTATCTTACTCAACCTCTATAGATAAACTCCCGCTGGAGACGGGGAGATCTCGCCCCGCCTCCAGCTTTTCCTCTCCATATCAAATCAGACTGCTTATAACGAACAGCTACTTTTCTTCCTTTCACACCTTCCACACACCACACGCAATTTTACCACCATGAGACGCTTCCACTTTACCCTTTTAGGGGTCTTGAGCGTATTCCTACTCAGCCTCCTTTGCCCCTCCTGTCGCCCTCAGAGCGATGTGGAGGAAGCTACCCTCGAACTCTCTGCCACCGCTCTGACGCTCCCACGTGAGGGCACGGCGCAGACCCTCACCATCACGACGAACCAGTCCAGCTGGTCAGCCTTCTCGCCGCAGGAGGCTACGTGGATCACCCTACGACAGGAGGGCAATACTCTCTATGTCGGAGCGCAAGCGAATGCCTCTGGGCAGGAGCGTACGGGTGCTGTCCTCGTCCAAGCTGGTGGCCTGCAGCGTCGCGTCACCGTGCATCAGACGGCGGCTGACGTCCTCCTGGAGGCTCCTGAGTCGGTCGTGCTCCAAGCTGAGGGCGGGTCAAGCGAGGTCAGCTTCGAGTGCAATAGCGATGCCCTCACTATCGAGCTGGCCGAGGGTGCTGGTTGGCTTCGTGTCGATAAGCGCACGGCTAAGACGTTCACTCTCGTCGCAGAGGCCAATGCCGACAAGCACAACCGCACGGCTAAGATCACCCTCACCGCAGGGACGGTCGTCCGTGAGCTGGAGGTCACTCAGCTGGGACTCACTCCCTACATCTTCCCCATGCTGACCTTCCCCTCACGCCTCTATGATATCGTTCGCTATGAGCATGAGCGAGGCAATACGCTCCTCTACTCCCGTGAGGAGACGAAGGAGCAGTACCCCAGCTTCCGCTTCCTCACCAAGAGCAAGGTCGTGCCGCTCATCGAGTACCAGTTCAGTGCGACGAATAGCCCTGGCTTCTCTATCGCTACCCTCATCTATACGGATAAGGACCTCGTCAAGGGGAACAAGGACTTTGACGAAGCCGTAGCCGCCTATGGCTTTGTCAAGCAGAGCTCTTCGCCCGACCTCGTCTACACGCTGTATGAGAATCCGAAGCTCCCTCTGCAGCTCCTCGTGACGATCTTCACAGGAGGGGCGAAGGTGCAGTTCGTCTACAACCCCACGCAGACGAAGCCTTTCCCCACCTTCAGCGAGATGCCTCTGAAGCGCCAGATCGAGTTCCTCGGGAGCCGTGAGCTGGATATCAAGGGCAAGAAGCAGGAGGATGTACGTGCCTTCGAGCAGACCGAGGGGAGCGAACGCATTGAGAATACCCCCGACTTCTACGACCTCTTCAAGCCCAAGCACTCCTTCCAAGATGAGATCATCCGCGGTTACTTCTACATCATCACCCCGACGCAGATGGATGACCCCTATCTGGGTGTCGTGAATAGCGTCTTGGGCTACTACCCCCAGCTCGAGCGTGCTCTGTGGTACGATGAGATCGACGGGCACTATCACCTCACCGATGAGGTGATGAAGCTCTTCACCTCCGCTGGCTACGAGTATATGGGCCAGACGCAGAATGCCAGCTATGCCTTCGCTAATCGTGCGAAGAACTTAGCCTACACCATACGTATCTTCTTCTATCAGGAGCAGCGCGTCCTCGACGTCCAGGCTTACTACACCGAGATCGATGATGGGGCAAATTCTGTCCAGGAGTTTATGAACCACCGCACCTCCCAGAAGAAGCGTGCCGCCTTCCTCCGCCGTCTGGATGCCCTCTCTCAGCGCACCATACGCTGAGTGCTCCAAGCTTATATCCACTAACTAACAACACGTAAGATGAGAAAGACAATCAGCCGTATCTTGGGTCTTTCCGCCCTCCTCGCCCTGCTCCCCGCCTGTAGCCCACAGAGCGACGTAGAGGAGGCCACCCTGGATCTCTCCACCGAGACACTCACCTTCACTAAGGAGGCTTCAGAGCAGACCCTCACCGTCTCAACGAACAAGGAAAGTTGGTCCGCCCTCTCCCCACAGGAAGCCACCTGGCTAAGCCTCACACAGGAGGGTAATACTCTGAAGGTCCGTGCTGAGGCCAATGACCTGGGCATCGACCGCGTCGGCTCGGTCATCGTCAATGCTGGTGGCTTGCAGAAGCGCGTCACCGTCCGTCAGGCCTCTGGCGACGTTATCCTCGCCACCGACCTTGAGCGCCTTGTCTTCCCCATCGAAGGGGGTACGAAGAAGGTCGTCTTCGAGAGCAATACCACTGCTAAGGTGGAGATCGGAGCCGAAGCCTCTTGGCTCAAGCTTGCCGAAGTGACGAAGTCAAGCTTCACCCTCGCCGCTGAGCGCAACGAAAGTGATGTACCCCGCTCGGTGAAGGTCGTCATCACGGCTGGTACCCAGCTCAAGGAGATCGAGGTCACTCAGGATGGTGCCAACCAGTACGTCCTGCCCCTGCAGCAGTTCCCCGCAGGTCTCAAGGATGTCATCCGCTTCGAGCGTGGCCGTCTGAGCGAGCTGACGCGTAGCTTCACCCGTGGTAGCGCCGTCGTCTTCCGCTATGCTACGCAGAGCGAGCTCTTCCCTCTGATCGAGTATGAGTTCGAGCACGAGCGTAGCAAGGGCTTCCAGGCCACGATCCAGCTCTGTCTCGATGACAAGGTGGTGAAGGACAATCCTACCTTCGTTGCCTACCTGCAGGGCCGTGGCTATCAGAAGTCCGACGCACTGAGCAATGCAGGTCAGGACGTCTATGTACACAGCACCCTTCCCTACAACCTCAATGTAGCCTTCGACTCCTCGGGCGAAGCGCTCCTCGAGACGGTCTATATGCCCCGTCAGCCTAAGGCTTACAAGACCTTCGACCACCTGCCTATGAAGCAGCTGCTGGCTCTGAACTGTGACCCCGGTCGTGGTATCCACGGCTACAAGCGAGATGATGTCGCTAAGAAGGAAGTCGAATGGAAGGGCGAACTCGATGTGAAGGACCCCCGCGCTAATCGCGAAGACTACCAGCGCTTCATTGCTAAGGGTTCGCTCGAAGGTGAGTCCCACCGTGGCTACTTCTACCTCCAGCCCAGCGAAGACATCCCTGCTGACGACCCCTTCGTAGGCGAAGTCTTCACGACGCAGGCCATCTTCGCCGATGTCACGCTCGGCTTCTGGACCGACCCTCTCGGCAAGTCCTATGTGACGAGGGAGATGGAGCAGCTCCTCAAGGAGAATGGCTACAACTACCTCCGCACGCTCAATGGTGGCTTCGTCGCCTACTACAATGCTACGGAGAAGGCTGCTTACATCCTGCACCCTGCTCAGCTGGATGGTAAGCCCGTCCTTGAGATCCAAACCTTCCTCGTCGAGCTGCCTGGTGGTGCTGGCTCTGCTCCCCGCCTGAAGGCTGCTAAGAAGGAAAACCTCTTCGAGCGCCGTGCTCGCATCGTAGAGACCATCAGCCGTCATCTGCAGAAGACGCGTCGCCTCCAGTCCCGCCGCTGATCCACCACTCGCACTCTTAGGCTCCAGTAGCCCCATGCCATCCGATCAATCTTCACTATAATCTCCATACACACTACAAGAGTCGCACAGCACACACATCACTACCACCACTAAGGACACCACAGCAAGATGCATCGCCCGATCGTGCATCCCTCGGTGGGTGACTCACCTCGAGCCCACCGCCTCCCATGACCCGCATCTCACAGCCGTGGGAGGGGTTAGCCCCCCTCCCACAGGCTGATGGAGATGAAGACCAGCAAGTCCTCCATCTCCACCGTCCCTCTGGCTTGCATACCCGCTCCACTAACCTCGGGGTGCCTGCCCTACGATCTTCCCTCCTGCGCCCCTCGTGGTGAAGTCCCTTCCAGCGACAGGCGCCTTAGTCTAAACACACATATAAGACTACGACAATGAAACGATCTATACTGACCCTGTCACTTCTCTCGGCACTGGCCGTCACCTCCTGTCAGCGGGATTTCGATGAAGTGACACCTCAGAGAGAGCCTCAGGCCTCTGAGACCGGTAGCCCCACTACACCCGCTCGTGCCTTCCTGTCGACTCAGGGGGCAGAAGCTGGGGTCCTCTATTTCCGCATCCAGCGCTCGGCCAAGAGCAGCCTTCGTGCCTTCGATGCTAATGGCGCTTCGATGAGCTCCTTGCCTTCGCAGATGGCTCAGTCCCTGCGTAGCATCGGCACCGAATCCCTCGAGCCCCTCTTCCCCATCGACCCACGCTTCGAGGAGCGTATGCGCCGCGAAGGTCTGGATCTCTGGTACGTCGTCCGCTTCAATAAGCAGCAGGACCTCCAGGGGGCTATGCAGACCCTTGCCTCTACGCCCGAGATCGAATACACCGAGCCCGTCTACGAGATCGCTCGTCCTACGGGCAAGGCTGTAGCTGTCGATGCTCCTCGTAGAAGCGATGCTCCTGCAGCTCCCTTCGATGACCCTATGCTCGGCGACCAATGGCACTACAACAATACCGGCCGCTTCTCACGCAGCGTCGCTGGAGCTGATATCGGCCTCTTCAAGGCTTGGAAAACGGAAACGGGTAAGCCTAACGTCATCGTCGCTATCACCGACGGTGGTATCGATATCACCCATCCCGACCTCAAGGATAACCTCTACGTCAATCAGAAGGAGCTCAATGGTCAGGAAGGTGTCGACGATGATGGCAACGGCTTCATCGACGATATCAACGGCTTCAACTTCATCCACAACAATGGTAAGATCTACCCCGACGATGAGTCCCACGGTACGCACGTCGCAGGTACGGTCGCAGCCCGCAACAACAATGGTATCGGCGTCGCTGGTATCGCTGGGGGGGATGGTACCGAAGGCTCTGGGGCTCGCCTGATGAGCTGTCAGATCTTCGGGGGCGAACGTGAAGGCGGTAATAGTGCCAACGCTATCGTCTACAGTGCCAATAACGGTGCTGTCATCAGCCAGAACTCTTGGGGCTATATCTACAAGGCCAATATCACCGCTATCCCTCAGAGCCAGAAGGCCGCTATCGACTACTTCATCAAGTACGCCGGCTGCGACAAGGATGGGAATCAGCTGCCCAACTCACCTATGAAGGGTGGGGTAGTCATCTTCGCTGCGGGTAACGACGGGCTGGACTATCGCTCCTTCCCAGGGGCTTATGCTCCTGTAGTGGCTGTTGCCTCGATGGCTCCAGACTGGAAGTCTGCTTACTACTCCAACCGTGGGGACTGGGTCGATATCACGGCTCCTGGTGGTGATACTCACTATCCTCAGGGCGAAGTCCTCAGTACGCTCTCTAAGAAGATCACGGGTAAGGACTACGGCTACATGCAGGGTACCTCGATGGCTTGTCCTCACGTATCCGGTATCGCCGCCCTTATCGTCTCGCACTTCGGCCGCCAGGGCTTCACGAACGTCGAGTGTCAGCAGCGTCTGCTCGGTGCTCTGAAGGCTCAGAATATCGACGCACTCACGGGCTTCCCAGGTCGTATGGGTCGTGGCTACATCGATGCTTCCGCTGTCTTCGCTGAAAATAAGGGCAAGGCTCCTGCTAAGGTCTCTCAGATTAATGTCGACGAAGTCTCCTTCGTCACGGCCAACATCTCCTGGGCTGCTGTCAGCGACGAAGATGATGGTACGCCTGTCGAATACAACGTCTATCTCTCCGAAAAGGAAATCACCGATGCTAACGCTAAGGATGTCCACTATGCCAAGATCAATGCTACGGGCTATGCTGCTGGCACGAAGATGTTCCTCCCGCTGAGTGCTCTGACGGAGAATACCTCCTATCATATCGCTATTGAAGCCATCGACCGCTGGGGCCTCAAGTCGGGGCTGACGATGGGTCAGTTCAAGACGAAGAAGAATAATCCTCCTGTGCTGACGCTCTCTACCGACAAGAAGATCCGCGTCTCTGCTCTCACGAAGGAAACCTTCTCCGTCACCTTCTCCGATCCCGACCAGCAGAAGGTCAGCATCAATGTCGCTGGAGAGACTCGTGGGGTGAGCTATCAGGTCAGCGGTGATAAGGTCATCTTCTCTCTGCGTGCTGTAGCTCCTGTAGGCCATCATGAGATCAAGGTCACCGCTACCGACGTCCTCGGGGCAAAGACCGAGCTGACGATTCCCTTCGAAGTCTACACCTATAAGGCTCCTGCCTTCATCGCCTCCCTCGGCAACCACGTCGTCGGGATGGGCCAGTCCACGATGGTAGAGGTAGCACCTTCCCTCGAGAAGAGTGATGGCGTGACCATTACCTACAAGGCCAGCGTCGCTGATGGCTCTATCGCTTCGGCTGCTATCGCTGAAGATGGTAAGCTCACGATCCGTGGTCTGAAGACGGGTACGACTCAGGTCCAGGTAGAGGCCTCCGATGGTATCAGCACGCCCGTGCAGACGTCTATCCCTGTACGTGTCGTCAAGGATGCCTCTGAGCCCGTCTACTCAGTCTATCCTATCCCCGCTACGACGGAGCTGAACATCGTGCTGAATCCCGCTATCCAGCGCGCCAACATCCAGATCTACTCCCTCTCCGGTGTCAAGGCTCTTGACCGTGACTACACCGTCGCTGGGATCGGTAAGGTAAAGCTCCTCGTCAAGAACCTCGCCCCAGGCGCCTACACGCTCCGTGTGCAGTCCGCTCAGGGTAGCTACACTAAGGCTTTTGTCAAGAAATAACGCATCCTACCCATGAATACCAAAGCATCTATCCTGCTGCTCGCAGCCGGGCTCTGCGCTACCTCCACGCTGCAGGCCCAGAAGATCAAGGGGACACGTGCCCTGCCTATCCTCGAGTATGCTCAGAGCGCTCAGACGGCAGCCCTCGGGGGGAACCACTATGGTGAGAGCGATGTATCTCATCTCTACACCAACCCCACCTCGCTCCTCTATGGCGAGACGGTCCTCTCTTTTGGTGGTGGTCTTCGTACCCTCGGCAAGGTCGAGGGCTTCGACGGCACGAATAACCTCTACAACGCTTCGCTCGGCATCTGCGTCGGACGTCATGCCTTCTTCGGCGGCTTCCGCTATCTCGGTGGCATGAAGTACACGCCGATCGACCAGAATGAGAACGCTAAGAAGAAGATGCGTCAGCTCTTCGACTACACCGTCGACCTCGGCTACGCTATTCGTATGGGCGTCTTCTCTGCCTACGCTAAGGGGAGCTACGTATACACCGACCAGGGGGCTGCTGCCTCGACGATGGTCTTCGGTGGGGGCGTCTTCCTCCGCAGTAGCGAAGAGCCATCCGCTACGGGGATGAACTTCATCCTCGGTGCGAAGGTCGATAACCTCGGTGCGAAGTACAAGCAGAGCGCCAAGAGTAGCTCGACCTATGCCCCCGCCTATGCGGGCGCCGGTGGTGAGATCAGCTATGGCATCAGCGGCGAGCATCGTCTGGCGCTCGGTGCAGGCGTAGACTACTTCTTCGCTCCTTCGAATGCCGCATCAAGTGCTATCCACTTCGGTGGGGAATACCTCTACCACCAGCTCGTAGCACTGCGTGCCGGCTATCAGTATGATACCAATGGTGCGAAGGGCGTGAGTGCAGGGCTCGGCCTGCGCTTCAAGCCCTTAGCCCTCGATGCCACGTATATGGCACCGACCTACTCTGGAGGGAAATCCTCTCTCTGGGTTACAGTTGGCCTAAGTTTATAGGCAAGCTGCGGTTTGTTTGTTAGTGAGTAGGCGCAGGGATCTCTCGTAGGTCTCTGCGTCTACCTATTTTATACCCTCTGCGAAGGGGTATCGCGAGCTGTGACATCGAGCACGTAGCTTCTCTCAGCACCAATGGTGGGAGGAGGCACGCTCTTTCTCGGGATTTATCTTGACTCTCAATAGCTATTCTTCCCGAGGACTATGGGTTTATCCTTCGCACCAATAGGGATAGACTTATATCCACGCACGTAGATTTATCATCCACGTGCGTGGCTTATATGATCTCCGTGCGTAGCTCTAAAGACTACGCACCAAGATATAGGCATATCAGTACTGCTTCATGCTTCCTCCACTGCAGAGGATAGAGATTTGCCATGGAGCTGGAGGATGGTTTTAGTATAGGAATGCTCTATAGCCTCGAGCTGTTTGCTACAAAAAGAAGCGCTCCCCTACCTCCGAGTGAGGTGGGGGAGCGCTTTGCTTTGCTGTAAGGGGGCGACTTAGTGGCGCGTGTAGATGATACCAGCAGCCACTTCCTTTGCCTTCTCTTCTCCTGCGAGAGCGGTGATGATCTCGAGGGCGAAGTCGAAGGTATAGCCTGCGGACTTAGCCGTGATGATGTGCCCGCTCTTGACGACGGGAGCCTCGGAGACCTTAGCACCCTTGAGGTTCTTCTCAAAGCCAGGGTAGGCGATAGCTTCCTTCCCCTCGAGGAGGTCAGCACCTCCGAAGACGGAGGGGGCAGCGCAGATAGCGCAGAGGAGCTTGCCTTCGTGGTTAGCTTCGCGGATGAGCTGGTGCAGACGCTGTGAAGCATCGAGGTTCGTCACACCAGGGAGTCCGCCAGGGAGGACGAGTGCAAGTACGTCATCATTGTAGACCTCGCTGATAGAAAGGTCGGCCTGGATGGCGATACCATGTGCCCCCGTGACGTTGGGCTCCAGACCGACGGCCACGACGTGCGTGGGCAGGCCTGCACGGCGCAGGAGGTCGATCGTCCCGATGGCCTCGATTTCTTCAAAGCCTTCCGCAAGGAAGACGTACACGTTCTTAGACATATGAATAGCTTGGTATAAAGGTTAGTAGGCCTTAGGCTCGGATCTTGAAGTGGTAGGTGATGCTACCTTCTTGCTCGTCAGAGCCTGGCACGGCGTTGAAGCGCGTCTTACGTGCTGCCTCAAGGGCAGCGGCACGGACGGAGGGATCAGCGATGTTGGTCCCTGGCGCGATGGTAGCACGGATCACCGAGCCATTGCCATCGACGACGATGCGCACACGCACGTTGCCCTCGACAGCACGCTGTACGCGTGGGGCGACGAGAGCACCGCCGTTGCTGATGATCTTACGTCCAGAGAGTGCATAGCTGGAGGGGCTTCCGTTGGGATCCCCCTGATTGCCCGAGCCCGAGGCAGCTGTACCTTGGCTACCAGCTTGCCCAGCCTGCTTACCGAAGGCACCCGCTACGGAGTTGCCTATCTGCTGGCTTTGGGCACGACGGGAGGCGGCGAGAGCTTCTGCAGCTCGCTGTGCAGCCTCAGCTTTGGCCTTGGCTTGACGCTCGGCCTCAGCACGTCGGGCAGCCTCTACCTGCAGGCTCTGCTCATGCTGCTGAGTCTGTAGGGGCTGGCTGGCCTCATGCGTACGAGTGGGGCGCTGCGCCTTGGGCTGTGGCGCAGGTGGCGTGGGAGGAGTAGGGGTAGCGACCTTGGGAGGGGCTGCTACCTTGGGAGCGGGCTCAGTGACGTCGGGTGTACCTCCAGGCTCGATGGCCCCTGCAGCAGAGGCCACGTTGCCCACATTGACCGCGATGAGTACCTCCGTTGGCTTGGGGGCAGGGCGGTCACTGCTGAGCTTGAGGACCCAGAGTAGGAGGAGGAAGAGGACGTGGCAAGCCACAGTCACCAGGGCGGCGACGGCTCCACGGCGTGGGGCGGCGGGATCGGTCTGTGGCATGAGGCTTATTGGACTGGCTCGCTCTCAGCACGCGTCGCCAGGACTACCTTGAGGGAAGCCTGAGCAGCAGCGTTGATGACGGCGACGACCTCCTTGTAGGGCACGGTCTCATCGGCCTGTACGGAGACGAAGGCCTCGGGGTGCTCTGCGGCGAAGATACCCAGCTGCTCCTTGAGCTGATCACGGGTAAGTTCGGTGGGGGTGCCGCGGTCGATCGAGAGATAATAATGTAGGTCGGGGGTCAGCGTGACGCGTGCGGAGGGCGTCTCGGGAGCCGACTGGGGGGCAGAGGTAGGGAGGGTGACCTTGATCGTATTGGGTACGATGATCGTGCTGGTCACCAGGAAGAAGATCAGCAGGAGGAAGATGACGTCCGTCATCGAGGCCATACTGAAGGTGTCTGCGACTTTGGTCTTACGCTTGAGTGCCATGCGTTCGTGGGTAAGGTGAGATGGGCTATAGCTCAGGGCTTAGTGCACCTCGTTGAGCATGTCCATGAACTCCATCGTCTTGGTCTCCATCTTACCACCGACCTTGTCAAGCTCTGCGACGAGGTAGTTGTAAGCGAAGAGCGCCACGATACCGACGACAAGACCACCGACAGTGGTCACGAGGGCTTCGTAGATACCGCCTGAGAGGAGTGCTACGTCGACGCCGCCCGAGCCAGCGTTAGCCATATCAAAGAAGGCACGTACCATACCGGTGACCGTACCGAGGAAGCCGATCATAGGAGCACCGGCAGCGATGGTAGCGAGGATAGGAAGGCCCTTCTCTAGACGGCCGATCTCGATGTTACCTGCATTCTCGACGATCACGAGGACGTCAGACATGGGGCGACCGATACGGGTAAGACCCTTGCGGATCATACGAGCATAGGGGGTGTTGGTGTCCTCACAGAGCTTGATAGCAGAGGGCGTCTTGCCTTCGATGACATAGTCCTTGATGCGCTCTACGAAGTACTTGTCTTCACGACCTGCAGCACGGAGCTGGAGGAACTTCGATACGAAGATGTAGAGAGCCAGGAGTGAGAGTACGAGCAGGACGATCATGATCCAGCCACCCTTGGTAGCCAGGTCGAGGATGGAGAGAGAGGCCTGAGGAGCCGTGTCAGCGAGAGTCTGAGCCAGAGAGGCTGTTGCGGTTGTATCCACGTGAATTGTAGTCAATATAAATGTGAAAGGATGGTTGCTTATGGGACGGTGCTACTTACCTGCGAGACAAGCGCGGTAGCGGCGGATGGTCTCCTCGAGGCCGAGGTAGAGGGCATCAGAAATGAGTGCATGCCCGATGGAGACCTCGGAGAGGAAGGGGATAGACTCAGAGAAGAAGCGGAGATTCTCCAGACTGAGGTCGTGCCCTGCATTGAGCGCCAGCCCGAGGGAGCGAGCGTGCTCAGCAGCCTGGACGAAGGGAGCTACAGCCTTGGCGCGATCTGCAGGATAGTCCGAAGCGTAGGGCTCGGTGTAGAGCTCGACGCGGTCGGTGCCAAGGGCTGCAGCTGCATCAAGGTTCTTGAGATCCGTCCCGACGAAGATTGAGGTGCGGATGCCCCAAGCATGGAGCTGACCGAGGATCTCGGTGAGGAAGTCACGGTGACGAGCTACATCCCAGCCCGCATTACTCGTCAGAGCATCGGGGGCGTCGGGCACTAAGGTCACCTGATGGGGGCGTACCTCTTCGACGAGATCCATGAAGGAGGGGATGGGGTTCCCCTCGATGTTGAACTCAGTGGTGACCACTCGCTTGAGGTCACGCACATCCTGATAGCGGATATGGCGCTCGTCAGGGCGTGGGTGGACGGTGATACCCTGTGCTCCAAAGCGCTCGCAGTCCAGCGCGACCTTGATGAGGTCGGGGACGTTGCCGCCACGAGCATTGCGCAGGGTAGCTATCTTATTTACATTGACGCTTAGTTGAGTCATACGTCGAACTTTTATACATTTGTAGACAGGGCGAAGAGCCCCGAAATACAAAGTTAAGTTTATTTGACCTACCTACAATAACTTAACGCTTCTTCAGCCACCCCTATGTATAAGATAGCGCTCATCGCCTCCTCACACCTTGCGGCTCATGCCGCTCATCTTGCCGAGCTCCTTCACCTTCTTGATAGGCCTGATGTGAGCTTGTGGTGTGACCGTAGCTTCCACCGCACGCTGGCCTCTGACTTCGATCTGCACCCCACGATAGCGGGTTATATACCAGCAGACTATACCCCGCTGGATATGGACTTCGTCATCAGTCTGGGGGGAGATGGTACGCTGCTGCGTGCCGCTCGTAGGGTCTTTGCCGAAGGGACTCCCGTCTTGGGACTCAATATGGGGCGACTGGGCTTCCTCACGGATCGCAGTGTCCAGGAGGCGCTCCCCCTCTTGTCTCGGCTCTTTGATGGTACGTATACGACGGAGCACCGTATGCTTCTCTCGGTGGAGGTCGATGGTGCGCACTATGGTGAGGCGCTCAATGATGTGGCGCTCCTCAAGCGTGAGACGGGCTCGATGATCACCCTGTACGCACGCCTCGCTGATACGGAGCTCGCCAGCTACGAGTGTGACGGGCTTGTGATCTCCACGCCTTCGGGATCTACGGCCTATTCGCTCAGTGCTTATGGGCCGCTGATGATGCCACAGGTTCGGGCGATGCTCATCACGCCTATTGCACCTCACTCGCTGACGATGCGCCCCTTGGTCATCCCCGAGGATGAGACGATTGAGCTTACGGTCTCGGCGCGCAACAATACCTTCCTCATCGTGCTGGATGGGCAGACAAAGATCCTGCCTTGTGGTGCGAAGATCACCATCCGTAAGTCGGTCAATAGCCTTTGCCTCCTGCATCTCGACTCCTACTCCTTCACCGACACGCTCCGCAAGAAGCTCCTCTGGGCAGCCCCCGTACGAGAGTAAGTCCCTCGCAGTAGCAAGAGGCTCTCGCCCTCATTGATAAATAAAGACTCCGCCCCAGACCCTGTCGTAGAGACTGGTCTGGGGCGGAGCTTTTCTTTTCGAAGGGGATTCGCTCCACGAGGGAGCGAGGTCTTCACTTAGCGACGGATACCGAGTTCCTTGATGATAGCACGGTAACGCTCGATGTCGATCTTCTGAAGGTAGTCGAGCATGCGACGACGCTTACCGATGATCATCTTGAGTGCGCGCTGAGTGCTGTAGTCCTTCTTGTTCTGCTGCAGGTGACCCGTCAGGTGGGCGATGCGGAAGGTGAAGAGGGCAATCTGGCTTTCAGGGCTACCCGTGTCCGTAGCGGACTTACCATACTTTTCGAAGAGCTCGGCCTTCTTAGCTGAATCTAAATACATACTTGTACTTGAGGAAATAGTGAAACAAAATACCGCCGTCGTCAGCTCGTCTTCTTCGTCCTGTGGGCTTACCACAGAGTGCGGAAGCAGTCAGACGACGCACGGATCGTGGTGCAAAGGTACAATAAACTCTCCGAATGGTCTCATAATAGATGTATGGGTGCGCGGGTAGAGCTATATAGGATGGCGAAGAAAGCTATACAGCTTTGTGAAGTGACCTATATTAGAGTTATTGCTCCGCATAGGGATAAAAGTTGTGGACGAGTGGCAGATAAGTTTGGGCTACGTACGTGGCTCTAATATCTACGTACGTGGATATTTGGATTGACGTGCTTGGTCTTTAAGACTACGTGCATAGACAGAGGAAAACCACTCGTGAAGGCGCTTTTTTATTCACGAGAAGGACACTTTTCCCTCCGCTGGATAAGAGGAATACGCGCGATAAAGCGAAGGGCTTGCCCGGTCACTTCGGAGAGGTATATCGGAGAGCTGGGCGTGCGCTACTCTATACCGCATCGTAAATGAGCCATTTGCTATCCCGAAGTGTTGTATAGCAAACAACTTATAAACTCATTAGAAGATGACAACACGATCCATCTCCCATCTGATCATCGGCTTCGGGAAGGCTGGCAAGACCTTGGCAGCTGACCTGGCGAAGCACGGTGAGTCCGTGATCCTCGTAGAGCAAAGCGCTGCGATGTATGGCGGTACTTGTATCAACATTGGCTGTATCCCCTCCAAGCTTCTGCTTGTCGAGGGTGAGAAGAGTGCTCGCCTTACGGATAAGTCTGCTGCCTTCCAGGCTGCGATGCAGCGCCGTGAGCAGCTGACCACTGCCCTCAGAGCTGCCAACTATAATAAGCTGGCTACGATCCCTGGCGTAGAGGTCTTGACGGGTACGGCGCGCTTCCTCTCTCCGAATGTAGTTGAAGTGTCTACAGAGGACGGTGCTTGTCAGATCGAGGCCGAGCGTATCTATATCAATACCGGAGCACGCCCAGCGACCTTGGCTCTTGAGGGCGCTGACGATAAGCGTATCTATGATAGCACGGGGCTCCTGCAGCTCGACTCGCTCCCCGCACGGCTGGTCATCGTAGGTGGTGGCTATATCTCGCTGGAGTTCGCCTGTATGTATGCTGCCTTTGGGACTGAGGTGACGATCCTTGAGCAGGGGGATACTTTCCTCGCTCGTGAAGATCGCGACGTCGCCGAGGCAATGCTGGCGATGCTCGCCGACCGAGGTGTCAAGGTCGTCCTCCAAGCTGATACGAAGCGCTTTGTCCCAGGAGAAGAGGCCGTCACCGTAGTGACGTCGCAGGGTGAGTATGCGGCAGAGGCTGTCCTGGTGGCTATTGGCCGTCGTCCCAACGTAGAGGCGCTACATCTTGAGGCCGCTGGAGTCCAGCTGACACCTCGTGGCTTCATCCAGACGGATGAGTATCTACGTGCCGCTCCAAATATCTGGGCGATGGGCGATGTGGTGGGCAGTCCGCAGTTCACCTATGTCTCGTTGGATGATTACCGCATCGTCCGAGATCAGATCTTAGGCGAAGGGAAGCGGACAACGGAGGACCGCCTGCTACTGCCTACCAGCGTCTTCACTACGCCTGCGCTGGCACAGGTCGGGATGACGGAGACTATGGCAGCCGCTTCGGGTCGCCCCTATGAAGTCAAGCGACTGCAGACCGTAGCTATCCCCAAGGCGAAGGTCCTTGGCGAGACGCACGGCTTGCTGAAGGCTATCGTCGATACCGAGACGGGCCTCATCCTCGGTGCTACGCTCTTCTGTCCCGAGGCACATGAGCTGATCAACCTGCTGAAGCTGGCGATGGATCATCAGATCCCAGCGGAAGCTCTGCGCACACAGATATTCACGCATCCCACGATCGCAGAGGCGCTGAACGATCTCTTCGCTCCTAACTAAAGAGCTTCGCTCTCTTTACCGCATACAAAAGGCTTCGCCCCAGATCCATCTCGTCGAGACGAATCTGGGGCGAAGCCTTTCTTGTGTCAGTGTGGCGACTGATACCCGTTAGTTCGGGTCATTCGTCGTCTGGTGACGAGGCGTATTCCCTGCACCTTGATAGGTGGTAGAGAAGAGGCGTAGTGCCTGGTAGGTGAGGTTCCATGCCTTCTGCGTGAAGTCGTAGATGGCACCACCTGGTGCAGGCTGCCCTGTGATACCCTTACCATAGGTAAAGATGTCGCCGTTGAGAGCACCATAAGCGAAGCCACGGCGGAAGAAGAGGTCAGAGGTCTTGTTGAACTTATCTACGAGTTTCGCATTGTCGCGTACGTTGGTGCTAACTTCCTTGGTGAGCAGGTCGGTGATGTAGTTCTCCTTCTCCGTGGTCATACCCCAGTGGAAGTTGAGGCGGTCGACGTCGAAGGTGCTACGACGCGCGCGGTCATCAAGCTCAGCTCCATCCTCAGGCTTGATATCCTTGTACAGACCTGCTGAGGCCAGCGTACGGGTGATGTAACCCTGCTGGAAGCTGGGATACTTCGTGCCATCCCAGAGCTCGTTATCAACCGCTGCACGGAGGAGGTGATTGCTGCCTTCCTTCTTACCCGTAGGGATAGGCGTGTCGTAGAGGTTGCCGACGAAGTACTTCCCGAGATAGACGGACTCGATATCGATGTACTTGATGTAGCGATTCTTCTGAGTGTCAGAGCCAGAAATACCCTTGTTAGGACGTGCCGTGAAGCGCATGAGGCACTGATAGGGGCTACGCTTAGAGTTGCCGAAGGAGTTGGGCTCGCGGTAGGTCAAGCGGTAGGCGTAGGAGAGGCCTTCACCCTGGTCCGTATTGCACCAGTCGATAGCATCGGTCGTGACGAAGTTGCGGTAGCCGAAGGTCGTGGGTTCATCATTCGTCGTCGCATAGGGGAGTTCGAACTCAAGCACACGATAGCGAACCTCCTTATTCTTGGGGTCATGGGTGAAGCGATCGTTATCCGTGTTGTCGATGAACTCCATGGGTGTATAGAGGCTCAGTAGCTCCATCCAAGGCTGTGTTAGAACCTTCACGAAGCCCTTAGCGCTGGTTGCGAGTCCATTCTGGAAGCCGTAGTTCGTGATTGTCTTATTGGATATGAGTGGGATATCCAGGTTCTTCGAGTTGTCAGCGACCCATCTTGTGGAGTTGGCACCGAAGTATTCCTTGAGTACATAGCCCAGAGTCTGCTTAGGCTGCGTATAGAACTCGGCGTTGACCGTGTAGGCCTTCCCGAGCTTGAGCGCCTTGTCGGTTCCCATGACAGGGGCGATGATGTAGTTGGGAGCCGTTACTTCTTCGCCCGTGCTGGTCTTCACGCCTTCAGCGTAGACGTGCGTCTGAGCATAGCCCATAGCAGGGCGGTAGGTGTTCCCGACGTGCTGAGTGTAGTCAGTCGCCGTCTCAATCCCCTTGACAGGCATAGCCCAAGTCACGATGACGTCCTCGGAGAGTGCACCACCCTTCTTACAGAGGCGGTCGCCGTCATAGATGTAGCTCGTCTCATAGAAGGGGGTATAGTCGTTGCTACACATAGCGTTGGAGACCCACTTGTTTCCCGTGTTGATGAAGTAGTCTTGGACGCTGAAGCCCGAGGGGGTCATACCATCGGAGCGACGGAGAGTGGACTGGGAGAGGTCGATCTCACCGTCGAACTGCAGGGCATTCGAGCGGAGAGTGAATCCGCTGTACTGCATGTCCTTCTCGCTGTTATTGCGGATGGTCGTCGTCAGCAGGACACCCTGAGGCTTGAGGGGAATGACACCGCTGGGGACGAAGACGCGCTGAGAGTTCTCCGTGCGGTTGTAGCTCAAGGGAACCCAGCCAGATGCGTAGGGGACAGGGAGGTCTACCTCGTTAGCGATGCCACCAGCTCCGACGGTCTGACGTGTCTTCGTGACGTCGGTCGAAGCAGCCTTGGCGAAGCCTACCTTCAGGTGCTTGGTTTGGGGGTCGAAGTCATTACCCCCAGCGATGATGAGCACTGAGAGTGAAGCCTGATTATTCTTGATGTCCTCTTCGCTGATGCCTACGGGCATGTTGATGTTGAACGTGGCGACCAGCTCATAGGCTCGCTTGCGCGTGTTGTAGTTCCAGCTAGCCTTCTCGTAGGTGAACTGCGTCTGCTTACCAGGAGCCTCTACCTTGTAGATCATCAGGAGATCGCGGGAGGGGTGGTTCGTTACGGTGAGGGTCTTGTTGTACTTGGCAATCTTACTCTTGTTGCCTGTCCCCTGGCCGTTATCATCGAGGATATCCTTGGAGGAGCCTTGGATGCTATAGGTCACCTCCGAGTTGCGGGGATCCCAGTCCAGGGCACGGCCCGATGGCTGGGGGTCTTCCAGCAGCTTAGCGTCGTAGGGGAGGAGTGAGCTCTTGAGTGCGACGGAGACGGGAGCTTCTATGTGTGGGCCCTCATGATCGGGATCAATGGGGGCGTCACTGTTCTTACTGCAGGAGCTTGCTATAATAGACAGAGTGGCAAGGAAGAGTCCTGAGCGAAAAATACGATTCATGGGTGGGTAACTAAAAACAATGTAGGTGATATCTGGATGAACTTAAAGGTCTTCTCCTTCTTCAAAGTCTTCAAAGTCAGCGTCTCCTGAGAATTGTAAGAGGAGATCTACTGTCGCTTCGATCTCGAAGAACTCGGCCTTAGGGGCGAGGTAATCTGTCAAATAGGTCATCGTGAAAAGTTAAGTTGAAAGAAGATAAAGTGCTATCGCACGCCACTGATGATCCTGTCGTCAGTGGGCTGTGTATGATGAGAGGGCGCTCTACGTGCTACGCCGTCCAGCTAAAGAGTTGGGCTTAGGGAGGCGCAATGGGGGCTCGTGAGCTACCGGAAAAGTAAGGTGGAGAGTGAAGGGTGCACGGCTGTAGATGGGCTCTCAGTGCCCGTGCTGGAGAATTAGACCTAGGGAGAGGTCTGAATGCGCGTGTGGTGAATGTTTTCCTTGCTCGCAGGGACTTAGGAGCGCTACTACAAGGCGCTACCAAGCTCAAGCATAGGAAGGGCTACCGCACAAGGCGGCTACGCATGTAAGGGGGATTTGGTGTGAGTGATATCTGCTCGCTCTAACAAGTAGGGCTTTTGTCCATACGGAAATGTGATCAATGCTGTCCGAAGGATATGGCGTGGGGTGACCCACTCTTACCGTATGAACGTATGAGGGTATGTAGATAGTACACACTCTCTAATTTACTTTTACTTCGTGACTGATTTATATCTGTATATGTAAAGAAAGCGCCTTGTCTTGGAGGGGGAAACTCCCATAGACAAGGCGCTTTCTATTATATGTACGGATTATGATCGGGTAAAAATCACTAAGGAGTCTTCAGCAGGCGCTGGATCTCGCTGAGCTTATTCAGGGCTTCCAGCGGCGTGAGGCTGTTGATGTCTACCATCAGCAGGCGCTCGCGGATATCGGAGAGTACGGGGTCGTCAAGCTGGAAGAAGCTCATCTGCACGCCACCCGTGATATTGCTGTTGGGCTCTGTGACGCTGGGTGTAGCAGCTCGGCTGACGTTGACCTCGGTGCTGAGGCCCGTGACTTCGTGGATGTGAGCGGACTCGAGCTGGCCGAGGATGTCAGTGGCACGGTCGGTGATGCTACGTGGCATACCGCCGAGGCGTGCGACTTGGATACCGAAGCTGTGCTCGCTCCCCCCGCGGACGAGCTTGCGAAGGAAGAGCATACGCCCGTCGATCTCGCGGGCGGAGACGTTGTAGTTCTTCACGCGCTCGAGACGACCCTCGAGGTCATTGAGCTCGTGGTAGTGCGTAGCGAAGAGGGTCTTGGGGCGCCCGTGGGGATTGTCGTGTAGGTACTCGATGATGGCCCAAGCGATGGAGATGCCATCGTAGGTGCTGGTACCACGGCCCAGCTCGTCGAAGAGGACGAGGGAGCGGGGCGTGAGGGCGTTGAGGATGCTGGAGGCTTCCTGCATCTCGACCATGAAGGTCGATTCGCCACGGGAGATATTGTCCGAGGCTCCGACACGGGTGAAGATGCCGTCGGTGAGCCCGAGGTGGGCGGCTTCGGCAGGGACGAAGGAGCCGATCTGCGCTAAGAGCACGATGAGGGCGGTCTGACGAAGGAGGGCGGACTTACCGCTCATGTTCGGCCCAGTGATGACCATGATCTGCGTCTCCTCATTGTCAAGGTGCACGTCATTCGGTACGTAGCTCTGCCCGAAGGGGAGCTGCTTCTCGATGACGGGGTGGCGCCCAGCACGGATATCGATGACGAAGCCATCATCGACGACGGGGCAGGCGTAGCGCTCCGTGACGGCCACTTCGGCGAGCGAACTGAGGCAGTCCAGCTCAGCGATGACGCGGGCATCCTGCTGCAGTGGGCGGACGAAGCGCGAGAGGCGTACAAGGAGTTCGCTATAGAGACGCCCTTCGAGGCTGGCGATACGCTCTTCGGCGCCGAGGATCTTCTCCTCGTACTCCTTGAGCTCGGGGAAGATGTAGCGCTCGGCGTTGGCGAGCGTCTGCTTGCGTGTCCAGTCTTCGGGTACCTTATCATTGTGGGTGGAGCGCACCTCGATGTAGTAGCCGAAGACATTATTATAGGAGACCTTGAGGGAGGGAATGCCGGTGCGCTCACTCTCGCGACGCTGGAGCTCCAGGAGGTATTCCTTGCCGTGGGAGGAGAGGCGACGGAGCTCATCCAGCTCGCTATTCACTCCTGGGGCGATGGTGATGCCACGACCGAGAGCGGCGGGTGGCTCTTCGGTCAGCGTATGCTCGATGTCGGAGATGAGCTCGCCCATAGGCTGCAGACGACCGGCTATCTTCTGTAGCTCGGCTGAGTCGCTGGAGGCGAGGAGTGAGCCGATCTGCTCCACTTGGCCGAGGGAGGTGGCCAGCTGGCGTACCTCACGAGGGGAGATACGCCCGACGACGGCCTTCGATGCCATACGCTCGAGGTCCCCGATGCCGATGAGGAGCTCACTGGTCGTGCGACGCAGGTCAGCCGTACGTACGAGATCCGTCACGACCGACTGGCGGCGGTGGATCTCGGTGAGGTCAATGAGGGGGAAGGAAAGCCAGTGACGGAGCAGGCGTCCACCCATAGCTGTCTGGGTGTGGTCGATGATATCGAGGAGGCTCTTGCCCTCCTCGCGGTTCATCGGAGAGAGGATCTCCAGACTGCGGAAGGTGAAGCTATCGAGACGCATGTAGCTCAGGCGGTCGATGCTCCGAAGGGTGGTGATGTGCCCGATCTCGTGGTGGCTCGTCAGCTCGAGGTAATTGAGGATAGCCCCAGCCGCTGCGATAGAGGCGGGGCGCTGCTCGAGGCCGAAGCCCTTGAGACTCTGCACACCGAAGTGGGCGGTGAGCTTGCGACGGTTGTTCTCCACAGCAAAGCTCCAGTCCTCGACCTCAAAGATGAAGCCTCGATAGCCAATGACCTTGTCAAAGAGGCTGCGGCTCGTGCGCTCAACGAGTACCTCCTTGGGCTGGTAGGAGCTGAGGAGCTTCTCGAGGTGCTCGGGGGTGCCTTCGGAGACGACGAATTCGCCCGTCGAGATGTCCAGCAGGGAGATGCTCCCCATGGCACCGTCGCTGGAGAGCCAGACGGCAGCCAGATAGTTGTTCTCCTTGCTTCTGAGGACGTTGTCGCCGAGTACGACCCCTGGGGTGACGAGCTCCGTGATGCCACGCTTGACGAGCTTTTTCGTCAGCTTGGGATCCTCGAGCTGGTCACAGATAGCCACGCGACGCCCCGCGCGAACGAGCTTCGGTAGGTAGGTGTCAAGGGCATGGTGGGGGAAGCCCGCCAGCTCTACGTGCATCGCAGAGCCGTTGGCACGCTTGGTGAGCGTGATGCCGAGGATCTCGGCGGCAGCTATGGCGTCGTCGCTGAAGGTCTCGTAGAAGTCACCGACACGGAAGAGCAGGATAGCATCGGGGTGCTTAGCCTTGAACTCCATGTACTGCTTCATCATCGGGGTCTCTGCGATCTTCTTTGCCATAGTGTGCTTGTGGGGCTTTACTCTGAGGGGGATAGGGGAGAGGAGGGATTACTGGGCGTCTTTGGGCAGGACGTCACGGAGGAGGTCAGCGAAGAACTCCCCACGGGTCAGGCGCCCGTTGTCGACGACGACGCACTCGACCTCACCGCGTGCAGCGAGGCTCCCGTCGAGGTGCAGGATATCCTGATAGAAGACGAGCTTGGGCGCACGCATAGCACAGCGGAGTGCCGAGCGGAAGTGGTCGCCACTGCGCAGGCTCTTCTTATAGGAGATAGATACTTTGGTGACGAAGGCATCCAGGCCATCTTCGTGCATCTTGCCGAAGTTCACGCCCAGGCTCTCGAGGAACTCATGTCGCGTATGCTCCATGTAGTGCTGGTAGTTGGCGTTGTTGACGACGCCCTGTAGGTCGCACTCGTAGTCGCGCACCTTCATCTCGAGGGTGAATAGATATTCCAATGGAGTAGTCTTGATTAGTTTGTCCTCCCCGTAGGCTGGGGCGGTATGGGGTGCCGAAGGTCTGTGGCGGGCCCTTCCTTACCCTATAATATTGTACGAATGAATGCGGTGCCACACGCCTGCAAAGGTACGGCAAAAGTGTGAGTGCCTGCCTATCGAGCCACAAGCGTAGAGCTCTTTAGCAGGAAGCTACGCATCCCCTCTGATCGCCAATAGCGAAGCGAGCACTGTGCGGTCTATTGCCTGCACAGTGCTCGCTTCGCTTAGCTGGACTTTCCTCGGGAGAGCGAGGATGGACTTTAGAGCGGCATATAGAAGAGCGTGGTCTTGCTTACATGGTCGTGGCCTGCACCCTCCATACATTCGCTGATGAAGCTCGCGATCTTCTTGCTAGCCTCCATCAGATCCCCGTCGTTCTTGGGGAAGTTTACCTTGACAGAGCTACCATCCTTTGCCCCTCCGTCGCAGGAGAAAAGCATCTTACTCGGAGCCCCAGCCTCAGTAGACTGGGCTGTGTCAAGCTCGTCAGAATCGGACTTAGGCATCAGTGCGATAGCGAAGAGGAGGTTAAGTAGTCCGATCTTTTCGGGATCATAGACTGTGACCTCTTCGATCCGAATCTCCTGACGGTCCTTGTCATCGCTGATGACGATGGCGGCAAATTTACCTTGCTTGGGGTTGGCGAATGAGGGGAGGCTGCGGAGAAGCTGGTCGGAGAGCGTGGTGAGTGCCTCTGTGCGGGCGGAATGGGAGTCAAGGGGGAGGCCCTTGGCTTGGTGTGGGCTGTAGCTCGTGCGGAGTGAGAGGAGCTGGGAGCTTGGGATGTGGGTGGCGCCTGGTTCCTCGGCTTCCTGTACCTTTACTGCGGTCGAAGGAGAGGGATCGGCTGTGGACTCTATGTCTTGATCCTTGGTGCAGGAGGTAGCACCGAGCAGGAGAAGGCAGAGAGAACAGAATACCATTTTTGTTGTCATAACTTAGATGAGTTGCGTTGGATGATGACTACATAGAGTAGGCTCTCTCGTGGGCCTAAGTGGTTGGTCCTTTGTACCTACGATGCGAAGGTATCAATAAATTATTTAGTGAAGATACACACGAGACGGAGGCACCTTATAAGCCCTGTGGATACCGTACCTATAGAGGGGAAGGTGCGAACCACTATTCCTTCGAAGTGCAAACCACTATTGGAGACCATTGCGCGAGGTCATCTCTTCACAGCTTGCACTTTCCTCCTTCGAACTTCTCAGCCTAAAGCCTCCGATTTGCGAGGGAAGAAGGTACGAGTAATGAAGAAGTGGTCTTGCGCAATGGCCCCATATATAGGTATATGGGTGCATGGGTAGAGCTATATAGGATGGCGAAGAAAGCTATATAGCTTTGGACTGATTCCTATATAGCTTTGTGAAGTGGACCTCTATTAGTTTGTCGCTCCGCGTAGGGATAAAAGTTGCGGACGAGTGGCAGATAAGTTTGGACTACATACGTGGCTCTAATATCTACGTGCGTTGATATTTGGATTTACGTGCCTGGTCTTTAAGACTACGTGCATAGACAAAGGAAAACCACTACGGGAAGGTGCTTTTTTCTTCACGAGAATGATGCTTTTCCCTCCGCTGGATAAGAGGAATACTCGCGATAAGGCGAAGGGCTTCTGTATCACTTCCGAGAGGCATATCGTGGGGCTGGGCGTACGATGCCTTAGCGCTCTCAATAGAGGGCAGGACTCTGCCGCAACAGTCTCTATTGGTCAGCGGTACGAACCAATATAGGTCGGTATTACCCCGCTCACGAGATCGCTTCTTCACTCCTCCTAAAGTAAAATAGGGCGGCACGCATCATGTATGCGTGCCGCCCTATCGGTATGGGACTTATGTCGGGGAGGCCTTCCCCTATGCTTATTCGTTATCAACCTGCGCTGCGTAGGTGCGCCAGCGCTCCAAAAGTTGCTGGAGGTCGCTGGGGAGCTCGCTGTCGAAGAGCATCTCTTCGCCCGTCACGGGGTGAACGAAACCCAGCGTCTTCGCGTGGAGTGCCTGACGGGGGCAGAGCGTGAGGCAGTTTTGGACGAACTGCTTGTAGCGGGAGAATTGGTTGCCCCAAAGGATCTTGTCGCCGCCATAGCGTGCATCAGCGAAGAGTGGGTGACCGATGTGGCGCATGTGGGCGCGGATCTGGTGCGTGCGTCCCGTCTCGAGTCGGCATTCGACCCAGCTGACGTAGGCCAGCTCCTCGAGGAGGGTGTAGTGGGTGACGGCGTGCTTACCCTTAGGAGAGCCCTCGGGATAGACAGCCATCTGCAGGCGGTCACGCTCATCACGGCCGATGTTGCCGATGATCGTGCCTTCGGCTTCCTTCAGTCTGCCCCAGACGAGGGCGCGGTAGGTGCGGCGGGTCGTCTTGTTGAAGAACTGACGTGCCAGATGCGCCTTCGCTTCTGGACGCTTGGCGATGACGAGCAGGCCGCTCGTGTCCTTGTCAATACGATGGACGAGACCGACGTTGGGGTCGGCGGGATCATAGAGGGGATCATCCTGCAGGTAGTACGCGAGTGCATTGACCAGCGTGCCAGTATAGTTGCCGTGCCCTGGATGGACGACGAGCCCCGCAGGCTTGTTGACCACCATCAGCACCTCATCTTCGTAGACGACATCCAGCGGTATGGGCTCGGGGATGATCTCGAGCTCATGCTTGGGACGGCGTAGCTGGAGGGTGACGACGTCGAGGGGCTTGATGCGGTAGTTGCTCTTGACGGGCTTGTCGCCGACAAAGACATAGCCCCCATCGAGCGCCTGCTGGATGCGACTACGACTGCTACCCGTCATGCGAGTAGCCAGATACTTGTCGATGCGCATAGGCGCCTGCCCTTTGTCAGCTACGACACGGAAGTGCTCATAGAGCGGTGAGCTATCGGCATGCTGGAGATAGGAGACGGCAGCGGCATCGAGGCGCTCGACCTCGGCGGTGCCATCAGGGAGAAAGAGATCTTCGTCGCCTTCCCAGGCTTCGCTATCGAGGAGTAGCTCCTCGTCAGTCAGTGGATTACCACCAGTCATTGCTGATGCCTCCGTCATCCTTCTTCTCGGGTGTGGCTGGTGCCGTCCGTAGAACGGTGCTGTCACCTTGGCTGCTGCTATATCCCTCGATATAGCGGTCGAGACCCAGCGTATCGATGACCTGACCTGCTACGAGGAGGACGAGCTTCGTATCGATAGGCAGCTGCGTACCGGCCTCTACGACCTTGCCATCAGCTGTCTGCAGGCCCACGACAGAGCCGACGTAGCCACCAGGCACGACGCGCTGGTCGACGGACTCAAAGCCCAGCCCCTTCAGCAGGGCAAGGATCTGACGGGCCGACTGATCCTTGTAGGTGGGGATCGTCTGGCGACGCTGGTGGAAGCCATTGATAGCGATGAAGAGGATGCGGCCGAGCTTGACCTCGCTACCAGGTGCGGGGATGACCTCGCGGACGGTACCAGGGATAGCGGTGCGGGAGAACGTCGAGTCGTTGATCTCGTACTTTAGCCCTGCATCATCGAGGATGCGCTGCATCTCGGCGAGCGTCTTACCACGCAGGTCGGGTACCTTGACCGTATCCCCGTGGCGGGTGTAGATGTCGAGGCCGTAGGTGAGTAGGACGACGAGTAGGACGGAGGCGCCTACAGCGAGTAGGACGTGCGTCAGGAGCGAATCTTTCTTGAGGAGAGACATATGCTGGTCAGAAGTGGAGTGGGCAGGCTATACGCGACCTGCGTTGATGAACTGAAGGACGCCCTCGGGCACATCTGGTGAGGAGAGTAGGGCACTACTTCCTTCCCATTCCTTTAGTCCGTTGTGGATGTATATGATCTTATCGCCGATAGCACGCACGGAGTTCATGTCGTGCGTATTGACGATGGTCGTGATATTATACTCTTGCGTGAGCTCGTAGATGAGCTGGTCGATGACCGTAGAGGTCTTGGGGTCAAGACCGGAGTTCGGCTCGTCGCAGAAGAGATATTTTGGATTGAGTGCCAGAGCGCGGGCGATGGCGGTACGCTTCATCATCCCACCACTGATCTCGGCGGGATACTTCTTTGCGGCTTCGGCCAGACCGACACGCTCCAGTAGCTCCATCGCACGGCGGTAGGACTTGTCGTAGCTGTCTGAGGAGAACATCTCCATAGGGAAGAGGACATTCTCCACGACCGTCATACTGTCGAAGAGGGCTGAGCCCTGGAAGAGCATCCCCATCTCACGACGCAGACGCAGCAGCTCGGGCTTGGTCATCTTGATGAGGTCACGGCCGTCATAGAGGACTTCGCCCTGGTCGGGACGGATGAGCCCGATCATACACTTCACGAAGACGGACTTACCAGCACCGCTTCGGCCGATGACTAGGTTCGTCTTCCCTGTCTCGAAGGTGGCGTCGATACCCTTGATGACCTCCTTGTCCTCGAAGCGCTTAGCGAGCGACTTGACTTGTATCATAGTGCGGGAGAGCTTAGGTGAGGAGGATGTTGGTGAGCAGGAGGTCCCAGAAGAGGATGAGGACGCTGCTATTGACGACGGCGCGCGTACTTGAGGCGCCTACCTGCAGTGCCCCGCCCTTCACGCAGTAGCCGTAGTAGGAGGCTACCGAGGAGATGATGAAGGCATAGACCACCGACTTGATGATCGAGTAGCCGACGTAGGAGGGCGTGAAGAAAAGCTGGAGCCCGTAGACAAAGTCCTTGTGCGTCATCGAGAGCGCCAGGTCACAGGCGATATATCCCCCGACGATACCCGTGACCATGGAGAAGACCGAGAGCACGGGGATGAAGGCCATGAAGCCTACGATCTTGGGCAGGATAAGGAAGTTCGCAGAGTTGACCCCCATGATCTCCATCGCGTCGATCTGCTCGGTGACGCGCATCGTACCGAGCTCTGAGGCGACGCTCGAGCCGACTTTACCCGATAAGATGAGGCACATGACCGTCGAGGAGAACTCAAGGATCATGATCTCACGCGTGGAGTAGCCGATGGTGAAGCGTGGGATAAGGGGGTTCGTCATATTGATCGACAGCTGGATCGTGATCACTGCACCGATGAAGAGCGAGATGATGAATACGATCCAGAGAGAGCCGACCCCGAGACTGTACATCTCTCGGATGACGGAGCGGAAGAACATCCGCCAGCGCATAGGCAGCGTGAAGACGCGTCCCATAAGCTGCGTATACTCGCCTACCTCGGCGAGGGTCTTAAATTCCATTTAGTATCTACTTGGAGGGCGTGGGCTTACTTAGCGGAGGTCGACGACTTCGCAGCCTGGGTAGCTCTTCGCCGAGAGGGTGAAGAAGCTCGCGGCATAGGCTGTGCGAGGGCTGACCTTCGCGACACGGGCGGTCAAGACGCTCTTGTCCTTAGCCGTGAAGACCAGTTGCGTGGGGATCCCATTGCTTGTCTGGAAGGTCGTTACGACACGGGAGATATTGCTCTTCTGCTGTGGGGTGAAGGCCACGACAGCAGTAGCACCGACCTTCCCCTCGAGCTGGCTTGCAAAGCCCTGAGCGCGGGATCGAAGGAAGTAGAGCGGGTTGATCTGCAGGAGCTCGTCCTGCGAGGGCTTCGATATGGTGAGGGTATGCTCGGCGCTATCGTAGTAGGTGAGCGTCCCAGCGGTGTAGACCGCTGTGATCGTCCCGTACTCGAGGCGGAAGGCATCACCCTGGAGGTGCATCTTACCCGTCGTTGATCCAGTGCTGCGTCCAGCCTTGTCCTGGAGCTGCGTGGAGAAGTCTACCACGGTAGTACCTGTGCGGTAGAGGCTGGCCTCAGCACGCTCAAGTAGGCTCTGTGGAGTGACGGAAGAAGTCGGGGCTGCGGGGGTAGCCTTGCGCTGTGCTATGGCTCCCGTGCAGAGCAGGGCAGCGGCACTCAGCGTCATGATGATACGTCGCATAATCATAGCTCAAAGTTATAAAGTAATGATAAAACGGCCCATTCCCCTTGGGCTTAGCTTAGCTTCTGCAGCAGTTGCTCGAGGGTCGCTTGGTCCTTGATGTAGACCTCGCGGGGCTTACTGCCCTCCTGTACGCCGACGATGCCGGCGCCCTCGAGCTGGTCCATGAGACGGCCAGCGCGGTTGTAGCCGATGTTGAACTTACGCTGGATATTTGACGTCGAGCCCACCTGTGTCTGTACGACCATGCGGGCGACCTCGTCGAAGAGGCTGTCCTTCTCGTTGGGGTTGAAGCCCTTGGCACCATTCTCCTCCCCTTCGGGGATGTATTCGGGGAGTTCGTAGGCGGAGCCAGTGCTCTCCTGCTGCGCTATATATTCAACGATAGCCTCGGTCTCGGGCGTATCCATAAAGGCGCACTGCACGCGGATCATATCCTTGCCCTGATAGAAGAGCATGTCGCCTCGGCCGATGAGCTGGTTGGCTCCAGGAGAGTCAAGGACGGTGCGGGAGTCGACCATAGAAAAGACCTTGAAGGCGATACGTGCGGGGAAGTTCGCCTTGATAAGACCCGTGATGACGTCTGTCGAGGGGCGCTGTGTCGCGATGACCATGTGGATCCCTGCGGCACGTGCCTTCTGCGCCAGGCGGGCGATGGGCTGCTCGACCTCCTTGCCTACGGTCATCATCAGGTCGGCGAACTCGTCGACGATGAGCACGATGTAGGGGAGGATCTCGTGTCCGTCGATGCGCTTGAGGGCACCGGAGCGGACCTGCTCGTTGTACTCACGGATGTTGCGCACGGCGCGCCCTGCGGTCTGCAGGAGGCGGTAGCGGTTGTCCATCTCGATACAGAGGGAGTTCAGCGTCGCCACGACCTTGGTCATGTCGGTGATGATCGCGCGCTCGGCATCGGGGAGCTTAGCGAGGAAGTGACGCTCGATCTCCTCGTAGATAGAGAACTCAAGCATCTTGGGGTCGACCATGACGAACTTCAGCTCCTCGGGGCGCTTGCTGTAGAGGAGCGAGGTGATGAGGGCATTCAGCCCGACGCTCTTCCCCTGACCCGTAGCCCCTGCGATGAGCAGGTGGGGCATCTTCGTCAGGTCAAAGATGAAGGGCTCGTTCGTGATCGTCTTACCGATACCGATGGGGAGCTCCATCTTCTCCTGCTGCTCACGGTACTTGCGTGAGGCGAGGATGGAGCGCATCGATACGGTCTGTGGGGTGGAGTTCGGTACCTCGATACCGATCGTGCCAAGGCCTGGCATGGGGGCGATGATACGTACGCCCTCGCTCTTGAGGCTCATGGCGATATCATCCTCCATCGTCTTGATGCGGGAGACTTTGATACCCGACTCGGGGATGACTTCGTAGAGCGTCACGGTGGGGCCAACGGTGGCCTTGCAGGGGGTGACGTTCATCTTGAAGCTGGCGAGCGTGTCGATGATCTTCTGCTTGTTGTACTCGATCTCCTCCATGTCGATGCCCGTGCCGCCCTGCTCATAGTCGCGCAGGAGGTCGATGGTGGGCTTGCGGTAGAGGGCGAGCTGGATGCCAGGAGCTAAGGGCTCGGGGGCGGTGCGGTCACCGTCCTCGACGAGGTCATCCTTAGGCGCTTCCTCGACGATCATCTCAGGGACGTCCGAAGGCTCGGCGCTGGTTGTACGGCTGAAGGATGTCGCACTTGGGGCTGCTTCTGCTGTGTGCGCAGTCGTAGCCGTCGTGGTGGCTGTCGTCGGAGGTGTATGCACTACGTAAGGCGTGGGGTCTTCCTCCTGCACGTCCATATCCTCGTCATCGGTGGGCATCGGAGGCTCGTCACGCCAAGCATCTTCGTCTTGGCTGTAGCTCTCCCCCTCCACCTCGCTCTGAGGCTCTTCGTCGCTCTTCTTGCGAGAGAAGAGGCGCGAGAAGAAGCCACCCACCTGAGGGCGTGGGACGGAGACGTGGGGTACCTTCGGCACCTTGGGATTCTGTATGGCGCTGAGCACACGACTGCTGCACGTCACTGCGAAGATGAGTAGGGTGAAGGCCAGCACGCCGAGGAGGCCAGCGATGCCGATGCCTCTATATATATAGGTAAAGAGCTCCTCACCGCGCAGACCGCCCCAGCGCAGGAAGCTATCCGAGGGGACGAGCGACTGTAGGCCGGCTGCTGCTACGGATACCCAGAGCAGGAGGAAGCCATTGATGAGGAAGCTTGTGATGTAGCGGTAGGGCGCGATACGGGGGCGCCAGATGAGGTGGGCAAAGAGGTAGACGACGTAGGAGAGCGCGAAGACGATCCCCCAGCCGAAAAGCTGGTTGAAGAGGTAGTCTGCGAGACGGGCTCCAGGCAGGCCTAAGATGTTCTTGGCTTCGCGCCCCAGCTCAGCGGCAGCCTCGCCATCTCGAGCAGCATAGATGAGGCTCTGGTCACTCCCCCCAGAGAAGAGGAAGGTGATGAGTGCTAAGCAGGCGAAGAGGGAGCACGCCGCCAGCGCCAGCCCAATGAGGGTGGGGATGCGACGGTTGTCGAAGTTCACCTTCATCAGATCCTTCAGGCCACCGAAGAGCGTGGTAAGCGGAGAGGGTGCATTCCTCTTCGCTCCCCCTGCTGTAGGGCGGCGGCCACGTGGATTACTTGATGTCTTACCTGAAGTCTTAGCCATGATGTCTTATCGCTTTGTCGCTACTCTTTGTAGCCTACAAAGTTAGCGAAAGCGAGCCATTTGCCCACATTGCTTGTTATATAGCTGTAAGGCGTCCTCCTCGCCCTACATATCACACCCTATTAATTTAATATGAACTATCTGATGACACTCCTTGCCTCAGCTCTCGGTAGCTGCGCTCTTGGCTCTCCCGACGGAGAAGTCCCTGTACTCACTCCCGAGGTCTTCATCGAGACGGCTCGTGCCGATAGTACGGCCTTCATCCTCGACGTGCGTCGCCCTGGCGAATTTGCCGAAGGTCACCTCGAGGGTGCACAGCTCCTCGACTGGCTCGACCAACCTGCTTTCATCGAAGGCATCAAGCACTTCGATAAGAAGCGTACCTATTACCTCTACTGCCGTAGCGGGAAGCGAAGCAATGCTGCAGCTACCTATATGCAGGCCGAGGGCTTCCGCGTGCGCGATATGGAGGGCGGCTATATGCGCTGGACGGCTGAGGGTCGCCCCGTAGTCAAGTAAGCCCTTCTCCTCCTTCTCTCTAATTCATCACTGCACCCTCTCGTGGTGCCTAATGACCCGATAATAAGACAATGATCAAGATCTATGGAATGGAATCCTGCCCCGACTGCACATACGTCTGGGACCAGGTCCAGGGCGATGCCCGCTACGAAGTGATAGACTTCGGACTCGATATCCGCCAGCTCAAGGCGTTCCTCAAGCTCCGTGACAACGACCCCGCTTTCGCTGCTGCCAAGGCACGCGGTGCGGCTGGTATCCCCTGCTTCGTACTTGAGGATGGGCGTGTGACGCTTTCTCCCGAAGACGCAGGCCTGCGCTCACGTCCTGCTGAGGGTGCTGCTTGCAGTATCGACGGCTCGGGCTGCTAAGCGCATAGCTCCGCCTTTATAGTCCCCATTTACGCTACGGGGCTACCTTCTCACGCTGGAGAAGGTAGCCCCGTGGCGCTTTTGTGTCGTGCGGAGGGCTAAGGCGTGGCACGCACCTCGAAGGTGGTACGGCGGTTCAGCTGGTCGCATACGGCCTGCTCTTCGGGCTTCGTGAGGCTGGCGATGAAGTCAGGGGTGAGCACCGTACCCACAGCGAGGAAGGGGTGCACGGCTGCGGTGCGCTTCGTGACGGTGTAGGGCTCATCGCTCCCGCATCCCATAGCCTCCAGCCGCTCGGGGACGATGCCTCGGCCGATGAGATAGCGGACGACGGACTCAGCTCGCTGCTGGGAGAGTCGGGCATTGTAGCTCGCTGTACCTCGTCGGTCGGTGTGGGCGGTGAGGCGGATCTTCACCTCGGGGTTGTCGGTGAGGAGCTGGTAGAGGGTCTCCAGAGCGGGCGTGCTCTCAGGGAGTAGGTCGGCCCGGTCGAAGGCGTAGTACACCTCACGCAGGGCCTCGGGGCGCACGCGGGAGGAGAGGAAGAATTCTACCGTGTACTCTTCGCTCAGCGTCTGCTGGGGATCGGTGCGCAGGCGGACGAACTGATTGAGGTAGTCTCGGCTGCTCGCCAGCAGGATGTACTCCGTGTCGGGCGCTACCGTGAGGCGGAAGGCCCCCTCGCTGTCGGTCGTGATGAGCCGCTCTGTCCCGTCGGGTCGTCGCCCTACGATGCGCACCGTCGCTCCTCGGATGGGCTCCTCCTCGCGGTCGAGGACGTAGCCAGTGATCGTCGTGGTTATCTGACGGCGACGGAACTCATACAGGTGCGGCAGGCCACGTGCATCATCGCGTGAGGAGGCGAAAAGCCCCGCCTCGGCTAGAGGCTCCGCACTCGGCCAAGCCTGTGGCGCTGGGGTGGGAGCAAAGGTCAGTTCGTCGGCCTCGCTATTGATCGGAGAGGGGAGGTGCAGGAGGGTGGTGTGCCCATCACTGTGAAGGGTCGCTTCGTAGATATCCAGCCCGCCAAAGCCCCCCGCGCGGTCGGAGGCGAAGTAAAGCGTACTGTCGCTCGTGGCGTAGGGGAAGAGTTCGTCGGCTGTGCTACTCACTCCCGTGATAGGTACGGGAGCACCGAGGGCATCGCCATAGAGGTCGACGTAGTAGAGCTCCTTGTCTTGGCGGGCTTTGTCGGGCGCTTCGCTGACGAAGAAGAGGCGTGCGCCCGAGGGGCTGACTGCGGGGTGCGCTGTGAGGCGTGTGCTATCGGCGAAGAGCCGAAGGGGGCCACTGGGCTGCCAGCGGCCACGTTCGTCAGGTGTGGCAACCCAGATCTGAGGCGTGTTGTGCTCCCCTTGGCGCTGGGGAGCGTAGGTATAGTAGAGCCGTCGTCCGTCGGGGCTTAGGCTCGGTGTGCCAAGCTCAGCCGTCGCTTCGGCAAGACCCTGCAGGCTGTCGGGGGCGCTGAGCCACGTGCCATCGGCCTGCTGACCGAGGCGGTAGAGGCGTCCGAGAGGCTCACCCGTCACGGGGGATATGCTCTTGGAGAGGGCTGTCGGGCGGTGGCTCCCGAAGAGGAGCGTTCGCCCGTCGGGGGTGAAGCTCACCCCGAACTCACTCCGCGTGGAGCGGAGACGGTCGAAGCGCTCCACCTCATACAGCCCTTGTGGAGAGCTGTCTTCTGCTCGGAGCGCTTCTGTGGATAAGGTCGTGTATAGCTTGCTTTTTCGCAGTAGACTGTCGGGGAGGTGCAGGCGCCGAGCGCGCTGCAGTAGGGCCCTTGCCGTGGCATAGCGTCTACCTCGGTAGGCGGCCTTGGCAGCACGCAGGCTGTAGAGGCCGCGGCGCTGTCGCTCTTTCTTCGGGGTACTCTTATAGAGCTCCTTATAGAGCTGCTCCGCCTCGTAGTAGGCTCCCGTACGCTCAGCTTCCCGAGCCCGAGAGAGGAGGCTCCCAGCACAAGAGCTGAGGGCGAGGAGGAGGGTGAAGGGGAGGAGACGAAGGAGGCGACGAGAAGGCCGAAGCATGGCGCAGAGCTGTGCTAAGGGATGTGGATAAGCTTGTGCATCTGCAGGCTGAGCTGCCACTCGGGATGCTCAAGGATGTGGGAGACACAGAGCTCAATGGCAGCCTTGTCGGCCTCGCTCTGCGTCTCGCCGACGAAGATGGGGCTTAGGAGGTAGGCGCCAGCGGGGGGCAGCTCGCTCACCGCTGGCGGTAGGTCAGCAGGGCTTCCCACGGGGAAGCGGAATTCACCCACGCCGTCGGGGAAGTTGCGGTGCAGGAGCTGCATCGCCTCTTTCTTCGGGCTGCAGGTGATGTAGTCCAGCCCAGCGGGTGGGCGCCGCGTGCCGTTGGTCTCAATGGACTGATGGTAGCCGAGGGCCTTGAAGTAAGCTACCGTCTCCTCGGTGAGCTGGAGCGTGGGCTCGCCACCCGTCCAGATGATACGGCGTCCAGGGTAGGGGGCGATGGCGTCGCGAAGCTCCTCGATGGTCATCTCGGTGCCCGAGTCAAACTCCGTGTCGCAGAAGCTGCAGCGGAGATTGCATCGGCTCAGACGGATGAATATCGAGGCCTTACCCATGTGCACACCTTCGCCCTGCAGGCTGTAAAATATTTCGTTGATCAGCATGAATGTCGTGGGGATAATCTGGGTGCAAAGATACGACGACTCGCGTAGCTCCCCCGAGATGAGGCGAGGCATACCCCTCACTACCCCCTTCTCTTGCACGAGGATTTTCCTTATCCAGCCGAGGAAAAAGTGGTATTCTCGTGCGGAAAAAAGGCCCCTCCCGTAATGCTTTTCCTCTGTCCACGTACGTGGTCTTAAAGACTACGTACGTAAATCCAAACGACTACGCACGTAGTCATTAGATCCACGTACGTAGACCGAACTTATCTACCATTCGTCGGCACCTTTTATTCGTGCTCATCGGAGGTCACTCCACTACTGCTCCCAGCTTTTCTCTCCGAAGAAGCGAGTCTCATAGAGGAAGGAGTGTAGGAGTGCTTTTTCGGGTATTTGGCACCATCCCCACTATTAGGTATTCTGCTTCTCTACATATAGTAGGGTATGTCATTAGCGTTTAGCTCCTTGAGAAGAGATGACTCGTTGAGTAGCTCGCCCCAGAGGTGTGTCCTGTGACATAAGCTCCTCCTCATTTTGTACTTTTGCTTCCTCCCGAGAGCGCGCGGGGCGCTTGCCTCGCCTTCCCTATGGGAGCATATTCTCTAACCAATAATTAACAAAGCAGTATGTATATCAAGCAGTGGGCAGCAGCCCTTCTCCTCGGCGCTATCGTCCTCGGCACGGCTTCGTGCGCTAAGGACGAACCTAAGAAGCCTGAGACGAGTGTAGCTATCGAGGACCTCGCAGGTACGTGGAACCTCAGTGGGGTTACTTTCTCCCCCGAGACCGTCACCGTGGGTGGTACGGAGTACAAGGTCGCAGACCATATCTTCAAGGCTTCCATCTTTAATCGGCTGAGTGTAGCTCCCTCTAAGGTCAAGATCGAAGGCGAAAAGGCTACCCTCATCTCTGTCGTTGGCGGCGTAGAGAAGACCTTCGACGTCACGGTGAAGGAGGGCAAGCTTTCCTTCCATACCTTCCCCTTCGGTAGTGTCGTCCGCGAAGGCAACCGGCTCAAGCTGGAGATCGCCGTCACTAATGACCTTCTGAAGCAGATGCCTCTGAGTCACTTTGCTAACGACGAAGCAAGTACTATCCTCAAGGCGATCGCCGAGCAGGGGAAGGATCTGAAGATCACCGCTACGGGTACGAAGTAGCCCGCTTCTCCCCGCCACATCGCACGATATAGCACGGCCACCGCTCCAGCTCTCGCTGGGGTGGTGGACGTGTGCGATTATTTGATACCTTTATGGAGTGCTATAGCCTGAGGATATCCTCATGTCGGACTATCGGTATATTCGCTCACACCCTGAGTGCGTGCGGGATGCTTGCCTTACCCGCTCTTTAGGAACGCATGATTTTAACCTATCTAATGTATAAGTCGTATGAATATCAAGCAGTGGGCAGTAGCCCTTCTCTTCGGTAGTCTCGTCCTTGGCGCGGCTTCGTGCTCTAAGGACGACCCCAATGGACCTAAGTCGAGTGTTGCTATTAAGTACCTGGAGGGTTCGTGGAATCTTGGTGAGCCGACGATCTCCCCCGAGACCATCACCACCGAGGGCAAGGAGTATAAGGTGGCAGACCACATCTTCAAGACTTTCCTCTTTACTGGGCTGGGTTGGGAGCCTCGATTTATCCTGATCAAGGGCGAGACAGCTGAGCTTCGCGCCGTTGGCTATTGCGTTCAGAAGAGCATGAAGCTTGCTCTGAAGGAAGGTAAACTCTCCGTGCATAACCTCCCCATCGGGGGTGTCGTCCGTGAGGGTAGGCTACTCAAGTTGGAGATCTCCATCACAAATGCCCTCTTGAAGCAGATGCCCTCAGGGCACCTAACTCAGGGTGAGAGTGGCTTTATCCTCAAGGCACTTGCCGAGCAGGGGAAGGATCTGAAGATCACCGCTACGGGTACGAAGTAGTCCGCTCCTCCCCGCCACATCGCACGATATAGCACGGCCACCGCTCCAGCTCCCGCTGGGGTGGTGGCCGTGCTACGCTTCGGTGGGGCACTGCTCATCCTCCCGATGCCCGTGCTGTAAATAAGAGTGGAGGGCGTGAAAAATTCATGAAGATTCTGCTCTATATTGAGTACCTTTGCAAGACATTATAGCCCAATGAGTATCGTACAAGCAGTAGACTATCACGTCCCCGTTATGCTCGAGGAGTGCCTCCAGGGGATGAACCTCCAGCCCACAGGCCATTATGTCGACGTCACCTTCGGTGGAGGGGGGCACTCACGTGCTATACTCGACCGTCTCTCTGACGGCGGGCATCTCTACTCCTTCGACCAAGATCCCGATGCTGCAGCACGAGCCGAGGAGACGGAGCGCTTCACGTTCGTCGCCTCGAACTTCCGCCATCTCGAGCGCTTCATGGACTACTATGAGGAGCTGGGGCATGTGGATGCGCTCTTGGCTGACCTCGGTGTCTCCTCCCATCACTTCGATGATATGGAGCGTGGCTTTAGCTTCCGTGACGAGACACCACTGCTGGATATGCGCATGAATAACCGCGCAGGCCGCTCAGCGCGTGACCTTCTGAACGAGTACGACGAAGCCGCTCTTGCCGACATCCTCTACCGCTATGGTGAGCTGAAGCAGAGCCGTAAGATCGCCCAGCGTATCGTGCAGGCCCGAGCTACGGCACCTCTGCAGACCGTCGGGGATCTCATCGCCGTCGTCCGCCCCTTGGTGCGTCCTGACCAAGAGAAGAAGCAGCTCTCCTGCATCTTCCAGGCGCTGCGTATCGAGGTCAATGGCGAGCTGACGGCTCTCGAAGAGCTCCTCGAAGCTACGAAGCGCGTCCTGCGTCCCGGTGGCCGTCTCGTGGTGATGACCTATCACTCCCTCGAGGATCGCATCGTCAAGAACTTCCTCCGCCAGGGCGATGACTCGGCCGATGCCCGTATCTACGGCTCTTCGGCTTCAGCTTGGCGTCTGGTGACGCGTAAGCCCATCACGCCTTCTGCCGAGGAGATCGCTCGCAACCCTCGTGCCCGCAGTGCTAAGCTGCGTATCGCTGAGCTTCTCTGATCCCTCCCAATACCTCTACCCTTACCGATGACTCCAGACGAATATATCCCCTCCGACGAGAGCCGCCACTACGAAGCGGATACCCCACATGAGCCCCACTATACCGATGCCCATGAGGGCGAAGAGGATCGCGCGCGCGGTCTCATTGAGTGGATCGAGAATGACCTGTGGGGCTTGCCCGGCCTTCGGAAGAATATTCGCTTCATCGCCTACTGTCTCTTCCTCGTGGGGGTGATGATCGCATGGCCCTATATCTATCAGGGCAGCTTGCGTGAGATCACTTCGCTGGAGAAGAAGCTGGAGGATATCCGCTACAAGGCCCTCTTCACCTCGGCGGCACTCATCGAGTATGAGCGTATCAACAACATCACGACCAAGGTCGACCAGTACCAGCTTCAGCTCGTACCCGCTACCCAGCCCCCTTATCTCCTCGTCGACTCGGGCCAGTATCCTACGCCCAAGCCTCACTAACCCCACGTATATCCCCCTTCCTACGACTGAGATTCGTCAATGAACCTGCGTACAATCACCGCTAAGCTCAAGGCCTTCGTCGCGGCGGCTAAGGCCCTCGCCCGTGGACTCTTCTTCAAGTCCCAGCGTGGTGTCGAGTGGCACCGCCTCACCCACGACCGCTATCCCTGGGTCGTGGCTTTTATCTCGCTGGCGATGGTCCTCGTGATGCTCCGCATTGTCTTCTTCATCCTCAGTCCCGACGGCAAGCGCTATGCGGAGATGGCCTCTAAGGTCAACCCCCCACGCTACAGCGCTGTCGAGCCTATGCGTGGCTCGATCTACGCCCGTGATGGACGCCCTGTCGCCGTCACCTCCCCCGTCTATCGCCTCTTCTTTGACTTCGGACACGAAGCCCTCGAGCCGCTGCGTCAGCCCCTCCCTCCGAAGGATGGCGATAGCAAGCAGCAGGCCAAGCGCGAGCAGATCCTCAAGCTTCGTGCCGAGTATGAGGCCGGTCTGGATTCGCTGGCCGAGCTGATGTCCAATACCTTCGACCTCTCGGCTCGCAAGCTCACTAAGGCCAAGCTCAAGGCACGCTGGAAGCAAGGCTTCGATACCAAGTCCCGCCACTGCGCTGTCTATCCTGCCGACGTACCCTACGTCCAGTACCGCGCTTTCGAGCAGGCAGAGCCCTTCGTCATCCATAAGACGGGCCCCAATAGGTATAAGAAGCGCCTCTTCAGCAAGCTCATCTATACGGAGAATGAGAGCCGTCGTGTCTATCCCTTCGGTTCGCTGGCTTACCGCACCATCGGGCATATCTACGACCGTACCGATGGCGGGCTGACGAAGGCACGCTTCGGTCTTGAGCTTCGCTACAACGATCTCCTCCGTGGGGAGCTCGGTGAGAAGCTCTCCTTCTATAACATGGGTCGCTACGAGCAGACCATCAGCAAGCCCCCCGTCGATGGGGCAAGCGTCTACACGACCCTCGACATGAATATACAGAGCATCGTGGAGCGCAACCTCCGCGAGCAGCTCTCCTACCTTGAGGCGGAGAGCGGTACCGTCGTCCTGATGGAGGTCAAGACGGGTAAGGTCGTCTCGATCTCCAACCTCCAGCGCACCGCACCTGGCGTCTACCACGAGACGGTGAATATGGCCGTGTCGGATATGAGTGAGCCAGGCTCTACCTTCAAGGTCGCTTCGATGATGGTTGCCCTCGATGATGGGGTCGTCCATCCCAATGATACCATCGACGTAGGCAACGGCCTCTGGAAGTACGGCGGTAAGGTCATACGTGACCACAACGCCCACCATGGTGGCTATGGGCGTCTCTCCGTAGCGCAGACCATCGTCAAGTCCAGTAATGTCGGTGTGGCAAAGATCATCACCCGTGCCTATGAGTCGCGCCCCGATGACTATGTGCAGAAGATCCGTAACCTCGGCTTCGGCGAAGACCTCAAGCTCGAGATTGATGGCTACGAGAAGGCCCGCATCCGCAAGCGCTCAGACAACCCCGACCGCTGGTACAATACCACCCTCGGCTGGATGTCCTACGGCTATGAGACGCAGGTGCCTCCTATCTATACGCTGGCCTTCTTCAATGCGATCGCTAATGGTGGTCGCTATATGCGTCCTTACTTCGTCTCCGAGATCCGCAGACAGGATCAGGTCATCAAGACCTTCGAGCCGACGGTCGTGCGTGAGCAGATCTGTAAGCCCGAGACGCTGACGGCGATCCAAGAGATGCTGCGCCGTGTCGTCACCGAGGGTACGGGGAAGAAGGCGCGCTCGCCCTTCGTCGCTATCAGCGGGAAGAGCGGTACGGCACAGCTCTCCTCAGGTCGTGGTGGCTACCGCGACTCCACGGGGCACGTACGCCACCAGGTATCCTTCTGCGCGTACTTCCCCTCTGAGGCGCCTAAGTACTCCTGTATCGCGGTCATCCGCAGACCCTCGAGCCAGTTCAGCGCTGGTGGGGGGGTGATGGCAGCTCCTATCATCCGTAAGATCGCCGAGAGCCTCTTGGCACTCGAGGATCCTATCCCTCTGGATTCGCTCCGTCGCTCGTCCTCTCCCAAGGCGTATACGAAGGAGATCGCCGCAGGCCGTGCTTCGGCACTCCTCTCGGTGATGGCGCAGCTCGGTATGCCCACGCCTCGTATGCCGAAGGACGCTGGGCTCTTCATCGCCGTCGATACGACGCTACATGCCCGCTCCCTGCCCGCTACGAATGGCCGTGTGCCTGCCGTCGTCGGTATGAGTGCGATGGATGCTGTCTACCTCCTGCGTAAGATGGGCTACAACCCTCGCCTGCGTGGTGCAGGCAACGTCGTCGGGCAGTCCATACCGGCAGGCTCACCAGCCGCAGCCGGCACCGAGGTTGTCCTGGAGCTCGGCTTCGCCTCCTAAGGCGCACGGCCCCTCCCTTCTCCCTTTCCCCTCATCGACGTATATCAATTCTATATCCAATGACACTGAGCTCCCTCCTCCAAGGCATTGCCTATACCTCACCCTCCGAACCCGCACTTATCGCGGGCTGTGAGATCACTCATATCACCGAAGACTCCCGCGCTGTGAAGCCTGGGACGCTCTTCGTCGCCCTACGTGGTGTCCATGCCGATGGGCATCGCTTCGTCCCCGCCGCTATCGAGGCGG
>NZ_ALKJ01000007.1:0-20268 GCF_000292995.1 Porphyromonas sp. oral taxon 279 str. F0450
GCGACCTCTCGGAGGTCGCAGCCGCTGCTGTATTTGTGAGCCTTACAGCTCGGGGACTTCAATTAGAGCTTGAAGGTAACACCGAGGTTCAGGTTGTAGAAGCCGTAGCCGAGTTCAGCGAAGCCACCGATCTTCTCCGTGAAGAAGTAGCGACCACCGAGGAAGAGCGTCCAGTTGATGCCGCTGGTAGCAACAGATGCACCTACATAGTCTGAGTTAGAGGATGCCGATGCGATATCGTAAGAGACCATCAGACCTGCGTAGGTGTCGAGCTTAGGAGCAAACTGATAGTGGAAAGCACCACGACCACCGAGGGCGATGTAAGAAAACGTGCTCTTATAGGTGCCATAGGTATGGCTGCTTGCAGTATAACCTGCGAAGCCCCCTACAGAGATCGAACCGTTGTTGCCGTTGATGAGGTTGTCAGCGACACCGTAGTCAAGGCTTACAGAGAGGGGAGGAATAGTGATGCCTGAGTAGTAAGAGCCGAGGCCGATACCAGCGTTGATAGCCGTGGTACCCTTGTGGAATACTTCCTGTGCGTTAGCGAGGCTGACACTACCGATGAGAGCGAGTGCAGCAAGGAATACTTTCTTGAACATTAGGTTATAGGGATAAGTGAATTGTGAAATCGCGAGAGGAACTCTGGTGAATCCAAAGGCTCTGCGCGACAAAGATAGTAGGAAACCTTTAGAGAGCCAACTACACTCGATTAGGATTGAGTGCGTTGCGTATCTCTAAAGGTTGGGACGGTTACTTCGCTTCGCCCTTGGGGAGGAAGCGACTGAGGAGCATGTAGCCCACGACACCAGAGATGATCGTGCCGGCGAAGATACCGAGCTTAGCTTCGTTGAGGAGCTGTGCCATCTCGGGGCCGTCGTAGGCGAGGTTCGCGATGAAGAGCGATACAGTGAAGCCAATACCGCCGAGGACGGCGAGGCTGATGAGGCGGGGGAGGTTCATGCCTTCGGGCCAAGCACAGAGCTTCACGCGGATAGCCACGTAGGTGAAGAGGCTGATGCCGACGGTCTTCCCGAGGAAGAGGCCGAGGAAGATAGCCAGCGGCAGGCCTAAGAGCATGTCGGCAGAGACTCCTCCAAAGGACACGCCGGCATTGACGAAGGCGAAGAGGGGGAGGATGAAGTAGTCTACCAGAGGCTTGAGTGCGTGCTCGAGGGTCTGGACAGGGCTGATAGCCTGCCCTGCGGTGTCCTTGATCTTGGCGATGCGCTCGAGCTGGTCGTGCGAGAGGATGACTGCGCGCTCAGCCTCACGGGCTTCGGTAGAGAGGTCGCTGGTCTGCTCGTGGAGCTTGCGTGAGAGCTCGCGGATGTGGACCTTCGAGCCTGCGGGGATGCAGAGTGCTACGAGTACGCCAGCGATCGTGGGGTGGATACCCGACTGCAGGAAGAGTGCCCAGACGGCGATACCTGCGATGATATAGGGCTCGAGAGCGGTGACGCGCAGGCGACCGAGGAGGAGGAGAAGGGCGACGAGCGCGAGACCAATACCCAGGGGCAGGAGTGATACGCCCTTGCTATAGAAGAGGGCGATGACGATGATCCCGCCGATGTCGTCTGCTACGGCCAGCGTGGCGAGGAAGACGTACAGGCTCTTCGGTACACGGCCCCCGAGGGAGCCGAGGACGGCCAGAGCGAAGGCGATATCCGTCGCCATGGGGATAGCAGCGCCGAGGCTCTCAGGGTGACTGGGCGTCACGCCGAGGAAGAAGAGGACGGGGAAGAGCATCCCCCCGAGGGCAGCGATGACGGGGAGGATGGCTTTCTTGGGCGAAGAGAGTTCGCCGACGAGGAGCTCTTGCTTGATCTCCAGCCCAACGAGGAAGAAGAAGATCGCCATCAGGGCATCGTTGACGACCTGACTGATGGTCATCGTGTGGCCCATGTGACGGAAGAGCTCAATGCCGCCGATGATGACCTGGACGGGGTAGTGGAGGAAGTGCTCGTAGCTGATGCTCCAGGGGGAGTTCGCGATGGCTACGGCGATGATGGTCGCCAGGAAGAGCAACATCGAGGGGTTGGGGCGCAAGGCCGAGAGACGCTGTCGTAGAGAGGGCCTTTGAGCGGGAGTCGTACTCATCTTTGTTTTAGAGGTTTGTAATGAAGGTATTGCATCGTGCGTACGTCCGTATTTGAGGACGATTCAATGCGAGGAAGAGCATGGCGAGGGGTGTGCCTGCTATGTCCCTGACCTATATCGCAAAGTTAGCGCATTTACAGTAAACAGCCGTGATAAGATGCGGAAAGATGGTGCTTCGTCTCTCATGGGAAAGCCTGCGGAGCGAGCGTCGAGTGTGAGCACCTATAGGATAACGTGAGAGGGGTACGGGTTGTTTTACCACTATAAATATCATGCGCGCGCATCGTACGTACGCGAGGGAAATACTCCCTCTGTAAGTGCTCGCAGTATAGGACTGTGCAGAGGGCTAATGTCGATCAGTACTGGTCGGCTAAGTGACCAGTACTGGTTGCTTTTCCCCCTTCGTAAAGGTTGTTGCTCCGCATGGGGATAAAAGTTGCGGACGAGTGGCAGATAAGTTTGGACTACGTATGTGGATCTAATATCTACGTACGTGGATCTTTGGGTTTGCGTGCCTGGTCTTTAAGACTACGTGCGTAGATAGAAGAAAACCACTACGTGAAAGCGCTTTTTTCTTCACGAGAAGGACACTTTTTCCTCCGCAGAATAAGAGGAATACTCGCGATAAGGCGAAGGGCTTGCCTGATCACTTCGGAGAGGTATATCGGGGAGCTGGGCGCGCGATGCCTTAGTACGCTAAATAGAGGACGGGACTCGCGGCAACAGGCTCTCGTAGAGGCTCCGCGGGAGCGTGCGTGCTGCTATTGTGGCGAGGGATATGGGAAGGGCTTCGCCGTAGGTGGGAGTGTGGGGTTTAGGAAGGGGCGGTATGCACACCTCTATAATTGTGTGGTCGGGGCGATTTCGAGGGTTGATTTTTAGGAATATGGGAGATGGGGAGTTGCGTGAATCTGTGTTTTAAGGTTCGCTCTTTGCTGAAAAGTGTGTCAAGTTGCCTGTGGAATATTCAAAGTTTTAGTCAAACGTCCATATGTTTGACTGATTTTTGCATATTTAATGATAAAGTACTACTTTTATAGTTGCTTCGGAGCGTATCCATTTCCCTATACTAATGCTAATTCACATATACAGAGGTCCCCTTAGGGAGCTCCGTATCGTGCATTATTATGTGGATGCCCCGAATCCACCCGTGCTCAGGCAGAGCGCCAGCGTGGTGGGTATGAGCGAAAGACAACGAGTAGAATAAAAATACGATCGAGGTCGCATGAGATTAGTTACAATGTTACTTGCGGGAGGATGGCTTCTAAGCTCCATCGTCACCGCCCAGGCCGCTTCTCCCAGCCTGGCCACATCATCGGGAGGCCATGCTACGCAGCAGAACCCAACGTCTTCGCTGAACGTCTTCAGCGGTACCGTATATGATGAGAATGGCGAGCCTATGCCACTCGTCACCGTCCAGATCTTGGGTCAGACTGGTGGCTTCATCACGGATAGCAAGGGGCACTTTGAGTTCAAGACGAAGAATGCCACCGAGCGCGTACGCGTCACCTTCATGGGCTACAAGGCTAAGGCCGTCACCCTGCGTGGTGGTACGCCCCTGCGTATCGACCTCGAGCCAGACAACCAGACGATCGAATCGGTAGTCGTCACCGGCTTCACGAAGAAGGATAAGAAGAGCTACACGGGGGCGCAGACGACCATCAAGTCAGAGCAGCTCCTCTCGGTAGGTACGAAGAATCTCCTGCAGGGCCTCGAGGCCTTCGTCCCTGGCCTGCAGGTCGTCCAGCAGAATAACCTCGGCTCGGACCCCAATGCACGCCCCGAGCTGAATCTCCGTGGTCGTGCTACCTTCTCGGGTGCAGCTAACCTCCCGCTCTTCGTCGTCGACGGGGCGATCGTGGATGTCGAGTATATCTACGATATGGATATGAACACCATCGAGAGCGTCACCGTCCTCAAGGATGCCTCGGCCTCGGCGCTCTATGGTGCTAAGGCTGCTGCAGGGGTCATCGTCATCACGACGAAGCCTATCAGCGAGGGAGCTATCCGCGTGAACTATAGCGGTACTCTGCGTCTCTCGATGCCTGACCTCAGCGACTACCACCTCCTCACGCCCCAGCAGAAGCTCCAGTATGAGGACTTGGCAGGGCTCTATAAGGCTGGTGGTGCGGCGATGGCGACCTCCTTTGACAACCAGAACTCCTTAGATTTGATCCGTGACCGCGTCGTGCGTATGATCCAGAGTGGTACGAATACCGACTGGCTCGCTAAGCCCCTGCGCACCGGTGTCTCACACTCCCACACGGTCAGTGCCGACGGGGGGGACAAGTACGTGCGCTACGGCCTCTCGCTCCGCTATGGCAATGAGACGGGGGTCATGATGCAGTCCGCGCGTGAGCGTCTCTCGGGGACCTTCAAGCTCTCCTACAACCGACAGGGTAAGTTCTTTGCCTCAAATACGCTGACGGTGAACCGCTCTACGTCACAGGATCCCAGCTACGGCTCCTTCTCGAACTTCTCGAAGCAGAATCCCTATCAGTCGCCCTATGATGCGAATGGTGAGCTGCTCGCAAAGCTCGAGCATAATCTGGATAATCCGCTTTACGAAGCCTCGCTCGGTAGCTTCAACCGCGCTGGGAGCATGGACTTCCTGAATACGACGACGGCGCAGTACTGGATCGATCGCAACCTCCGTATCGATGGGGACTTCTCCTTCACCACGCGCAATAACTACTCGCGTAGCTTCAAGTCGCCCCTCTCCTACACGTTCCGTAATGAGACCGACCTGACGAAGAAGGGCTCGATGACCGAGAACCTCGGTCGTGGTCTGAGCTTCCTCGGTAAGCTGATGGTGTCCTACAATCGTACCTTCTTCGAGAAGCTCTACGTCACGTCGATGGCGGGCTCGAGCCTCGAGTCCACGACGGCGGACAACAGTAGCTATACCAGCCTCGGCTTCTACTCTGACGTCCTTGGGCACCCCAACTTCGCCCTCGGCTATGGGGGGAGCGCCCGTCCCTCGGGCTCTGAGTCGCTCGCTACGGCAGCAGGCTTCTTCTTCAACGGGAACGCTATCTACGACAACCGCTATTCGGTGGACGTCGTCTACCGCTACGAAGGCTCCTCGAAGTTCGGTAAGAACCAGCGCTTCGCTCCTTTCTGGTCACTCGGTACGGCTTGGAATATCCACAATGAGAAGTTCTTCGAGGGCAATAAGAATATCCAGCTGCTCAAGCTCCGTGGGAGTATTGGGTATCTGGGGAATATCTCCTTCGACCCCTATCAGGCCCTCACGACCTATACCTATAATAATCGTATCAACTATATCGTAGGTGCTGGCTCTGTGCCCCTGGCTATCGGGAACCCCGAGCTGAAGTGGGAGCGTACGCTCAGCAAGAACGTCGGTCTTGACCTGACGCTCTTCAAGAATCGCTGGGACCTCACCTTCGATGCCTATCAGAAGACGACGGACAACCTCCTGCTCGACGTCTCTCTCGCTCCCTCGATCGGTGCTGTCACCGCCCGTCAGAATGTAGGGGAGGTCGAGAATAATGGTATCGAGTTCCAGACGCGTGTCGTCCCCATCCAGACGAAGGACCTGCAGTGGTCGCTCTCGCTGAACTACTCCTACAACCGCAATAAGGTCAAGAAGGTGAGTGATGCTCTCAAGGCACTCAACCAGAAGAACCTCGGTGTCGACTCCCTCAACCGCGGTACGACGCCCCTGCCTCTCTACGAGGAAGGTGAGTCCCTCACCGCTCTGAAGGTCGTCCCCTCAGCTGGTATCGACCCCGCTACAGGTAAGGAGATCTTCATCAAGCGTGATGGTACCTACACCTTCACCTATGATCCCAATGACCGCCGCGTCTTCGGCGATACGTCACCTTGGGCCTATGGCTCGCTCACCTCGTACCTGATGTACAAGGGCTTCTCGCTGAATGCGAACTTCGGCTACTCGCTCGGCGCTACCGTCTACAACGCTACGCTGGCCTCTCGTGTAGAGGGTACAAAGAAGGAGCAGAATGCTGACCGTCGCGTCCTCGAGAGCCGCTGGAAGCAGGCCGGTGACGTCACCCGCTATCGTGACATTGCCTCTACGGAGAGCCCCTATCAGACGAGCCGCTTCATCCAGAAGGAATACTACTTCACGCTGCGTAGTCTCTCTCTGGCCTATGAGACCGAGGCTACTTGGGTCAAGAAGCTCCACATGCGCCGAGCACGCGTCGAGCTCCTCGCCAACGACCTCTTCTACCTCTCCACGGTCAAGCGTGAGCGTGGTCTGGACTATCCCTTTGCTCGCAGCGTAGAGATGTCTCTGCGTCTCTCCTTCTAACCCTAAATGAGAAGTGTGTTTATGAAGAAGACAGCTTTATATATAGCCTTCGGAGCGCTGAGCCTTGCGGCTCTGCCTTCGTGCAATAAGTTCCTCGATGTTCAGCCTAAGGGTACCCTCCTGCAGGAAGTCCAGTTCTCTTCACTTCAGGGGTACTACGATGCCTTCTATGGTGTCTACGGGACGATGGCTAAGTCTGACCTCTACGGGCAGCGCATGACGAACGGCTTCGTCGACGAGCTCGCTCAGATGTTCGGCTCTACGGCTGCGACCTCAACCTCAGTGAAGACCCGCGCTTACAACTACACGGACGTGTCCGTGCAGGCTGAGATCTACAGCCTGTGGCTCGGTCAGTACCAGGTCATCTCCTACGTCAATAATATCCTGGCGAACCTCGAGTCGCCCTCCTTCAGCAGTAGCCACCTCTCCCAGCTCAAGGGCGAGGCCCTCGGTCTGCGTGCCTTCCTGCACTTTGACCTCGTGCGTCTCTTCGCCGAGGACTACCAGAGAGGCAAGGACTCACGCGGTATCCCTTACTCGTATGACTTCAACCTCAAGAACCGTACGGTCTACACCGTCGCAGGGACCTATGAGAATATCCTCAAGGACCTCGACGAAGCTGAGCGCCTCCTCTCCGATATTGATGAGACGGTGAGCCTCGATGCTACACAGTCTACGGACTTCTGGTCACGCCGTGCCGTACACTTCAATAAGTATGCGGTCTACGCTACCAAGGCACGTGTCTATCAGGCGATGGGGAACTCGGCAAAGGCCGCTGAGTACGCTAAGAAGGTCACGGATCATACGGCGAGCTTTAAGCTCGCAGGTCGTAACTCCTTCGAGTCTGTACGTCGCTTCCCTGCTACGGGCGAGCTGATCTTCGGGCTCTATGCGAATAGCTTCCTCGATGACTTCGCTAATCGCTTCCTGAAGAATGTCGCTGGTACCGACGAGGGTGTCCAGGCACACAGCCGAAGCGTCCTCGATCAGCTCTATGCTGTCTCGGGGGCAGCTGCGGGCGCTATCGACAATCGTCAGGCAGCCTTCTATCGCAATGTAGATACCTACCAGCAGTTCATCCGCTTCGCTTCCAGCTCAGAGGAAGCCACGGCTGCACCTACTTCGCAGCGCGGGCTGACCCTGATCCGTCTGCCAGAGATGTACTACATCCAGGCCGAAGCTCTCTACTCCTCCGATCCTACCGCAGCGCTTGCCGCTCTGAACAAGGTGCGCGAGAGCCGTGGTCTGAACGACCTCACCTCGAGCGACCTGCCCACGCAGGTAGACTTCAAGGCAGAGCTTGTCAAGGAGTACATGCGTGAGATGCCAGGTGAAGGCCAGATCTTCCCTGCGCTGAAGCACTTCAACTCCTCCTTCCTTGACCTCCTCGGGAGCAGTACGATCCAGCCCAGCTCCAGCATCTTTGTCCTGCCCTGGCCTACGGATGAGCTCACCTATGGTAATAAGTAAATGCCCACGACAATGAACAGAAGATATTCACTGGCCTCGCTTGCCCTGGCCGCTCTCGGCCTCCTCAGCGCTTGCTCCAAGTCGGACATCTACGACGGAGAGTACAGCAAGGATGGCTACTACAATGAGTCACGTGTGATCTACTTCCCTAACTCGGGGGCAGATACCATCGTCGTACAGAACCTCGCCCTCCTCGAGGACAACAATGGGAAGATCCCCTTGACCTTCAATGTGAACCTCCTCGGGAAGCTCTCTTCTTCGCCTCTGAGCTATAAGGTGGAGTTCGACAAGTCGCGCTCTACCGCCACGTCGGGCGAGCAGTTCGATGCGCTGCAGGATAGCTACACGATCGCAGCAGACTCCATCAAGGGCTCCTTCACCCTACAGCTCAATCGCTCGAAGATCTCGACCGTGCAGCAGGAGAACGGGAAGTACATCGTCACCCGTGACGGTGTGCGCACCCTCCTTGATGCCCTCTCGGATATGGAGCCTGGTGACGTCCCCCTCCTAAAGTACGACACGATCACGCTGCATCTGTCTCCTACGGCAGACCTGCGTACAGCGGTCAATAAACGCAATACAGTCGTCCTCTGTGTGACGAACCAGCTCGAGATCCCCTTCTGGTGGGCCTTCCTCCAGGATGTCTATCTCGGGAAGTATAGTGAGGGGAAGTACCGTATGCTCATCAATGCCTACGGCCTCCCCAAGAATGGGGAAGACCCCGTGCAGCAGGCGCTATACAAGACTGATGCTAATGTCCAATATCCCCTCCTGCTCCGCCTCGAGAAGTATATGGATGAGCATGGTGAAGAGAAGCCAGCAATTCTGGTGCGTCTCTTAGCTCAGTATCGCTAACCTCACAGAGTACGAATGAAGATGAATAAGATCTATAAGTCACTGGGCCTTCTCCTGGCCCTCTCACTCTTCTCCTCCTGCTACAAGGACCACTCGGTCAATGGCGATCACCCTCTGGCTGTCGTCAAGGTGACAGAGCCCATCGCCTCGGTACAGACGGCTACCTTCGGTGAGGTCACCGTGATCAAGTCGCCCGCATATACCATCACGACGGGCGCATCTGTGACGCCCTCCTACGAGTGGATCGTCGATGGCGTCGTCGTCTCCACAGAGAAGGACCTCTCCTATAGCCCTACGAGCTATGGTAAGCATGATGCCCGTCTGCGTATGTACACGCCTGACGGCTCCTACTTCTACCGCTTCACGATCGACGTGCCCTACCGCTATGTAGACGGGCTGTACGTCTTGGCGAGCAACGAAGGGAAGACCATCCTCTCCTACCTGCCTGGCGGGGAGAAGACGGATGCCTTTGACCTCGATGCCTTCGGGCGAAGCAACCCCACCATCGATATGACGGGGGATCCCCAGTCGATGCTCTTCTATCGCTATGTGCCAGGTGCAGGTGCATCTCGTAGCTATCTCGGTATTGCCCTCGGCCTCCCCACACGCTACTATCGTGTGTCGGCTGACTCGCTGAAGGTCCTCACACCTCGTATCTCCTTCACGAACCCCGTAGATTTCAGCCACGCCAGTGGCAATCAGGCTACGGTCAGGGAGTACTTCATCTCGGGAGCTAACGTCTGGGAGATGGAGAAGTCGGCTACTTTCCCAGCTAAGAAGCACGATCGTTACCTCTCGCGTGTCGCCTCGGGCTACTCGCTCGCCTCGGCTATCGTGAATTGGCGTGCCTTGACGGGTACACGTATCAGTGAGGGCATGGCCTTCTTCGACAATGCGGGAAGCAACCTGCTGTATATGACCCTTGGCTCAAGCGTCTCAGTGAAGAAGGTGCGTACCTTTACGGCGAGTGCCTTCCCTGGTGGGGCTCCTGAGGAGACGAACCCCTTCGAGGGCATGACGCTCATCGATATGAAGAGCGCTGGTGAAGGGAACTATACTTATAACTACACCCTGCTGCTGCTCAAGCGCAACTCGGATAGCAAGTACTTCGTCGCTCGCCTCACGGCTGGGGACTTCGCTCAGTCGCAGAATGTCGATGGTGCTACGGTCTCCATGGTCGAGTTCACCGAAGGCACGCCTACGCACCTGATGCCTAACCTCGGTGGTACGGCTGCACTCGTAGCGACTGCGGACAAGGTGTACTTCTACAATATGGCGAACGCCACGGCGACGACCCACCCAGCTTGGATCTCGCTCCCCGCAGGGCAGACGATTGCTTCGCTGGCTCTGACGTCGGACAACCGCCTCTTCATCGGGGCTAACGGCACAGGCACAGGACTCGTCGGCTCGATCTACAGCTACAATGTAGCGGGCATTACCCCCGTCCTCCTCAAGTCTGAGGAAGGTATCACGGGTAAGATCAAGCAGATCGTCTACCGTCAGTTCAACAACTAACATCATGCCCCCTCTCCGCACCATACTCTGCGGGGAGGAGGCTCGCTCCTCCGTCGCCCCAGTAGCTTTTCCTCCACGGATAAGGCTGCGGGGCTTCGGTCGTCCTTTGCGGCTTATCCGAGAGAAGGGCGCACGGGAGGAGCAGGAGGCCCTTCAGCCTCACCCTCCACTGAATCAAGTATCACACTATAATCCCCATCCATGCACAAGAGTTGTATCCGATGCCTGCTCGTGGCTACTGCCATCTCTGCGGGCTCCCTCAGCCTCGCTGCGGCTCCCTCAGCTCTCTCTTCTCGCGCCTTCGGTGACGACACCAAGAAGGAGAAGAAAGAAGAAGACAAGTACACGAAGTTCTTCAAGGACAAGAAGGTCGAGACCGCCCGCGGGAAGTTCGTTACCCTCCACAAGATAGATGGTAGCGTCTACCTCGAGCTCCCTACGAAGTACCTCGGCAAGGAGCTGATGATGGGTGCCAAGGTCACCTCGACTACCGACCCCGATTATCTGGCTGTCGGCTCGATGAACTCCGCTCCTATCGTCTTCCGCTTCGAGAAGCAGGACAGCGTCATCGTCATGAAGGTACCCAACTCCATCGTCTATCGCCGTGACGCTTCGCCCGAGCTGCAGAAGGCACTCGAGCTGAACTACCGCGACCAGTCGGTAGAGTCCTTCACCCCCGAGGTGTACAAGGCTGATAGCTCCGCTGTCGTCCTGAAGATCAATTCGCTCGTCACGGAGTCCAGCCCCTTCTTCGAGATCGTCCCCTCGCAGCAGGGTCCCTTCAAGATCACCTCTTCGCGCAATAGCAGCCTGACCTTCGTCAGGGGGCTGAAGGCCTTCGACACCAACGCCAGCGTCCGCGTCGAGATGAACTTCTCCGTGAACGCTTCGCTCATGGGTGTACTCACCGTGGCTAAGGATATGCCTCTGACGGCTGAGGTGACCTATACGATCCTCCCCGTAGAAGCCTCCAACGCTATCCCCCGCTTTGCTGATGCCCGCGTAGGCTATCAGACGACGCGCAAGGTCTCCTTCCCCGACTACCTCGACCAGAGTGAGCCCGTCTATCTGGCACACCGCTGGCAGCTCGTCCCCAAGGATAAGAAGGCCTACGCTAAGGGTCAGCTCACTGAGCCCGAGAAGAAGATTGTCTTCTATCTGGATAGCGCCTTCCCCGCCAGCTGGCAGCGCCCCATCCGTGAGGGGGTCCTTCGCTGGAATAAGGCCTTCGAAGCCGCTGGCTTCCGTAACGCTATCGAGGTGCGTGACTTCCCCAAGAACGATAAGCAGTTCGACCCCGACAACCTCGAGTACTCTTGCATCCGCTACATCCCCAATAGCCAGGAGACGATAGCTGCCTCCAACTGGACGGATCCCCGCACGGGTGAGATCTTCAGCGGGAACCTCACGATCTATAATAATGTAGAGGCGCTCATGCACAAGCAGCGCTTCATCGGTACGGCTGCTGTCGACCCACAGGTGCGCTCGTCTCGTCTGCCACAGGCCCTCTTCGAAGAGTCACTCTCGCAGCTTGTCACGCAGGAGATGGGGAGCGTCCTCGGTCTGCTGCACAACTACGCTGCTTCGGCATCCTACACCACGGACCAGCTCCGCTCAGCTAAGTTCACGAAGGAGTCGGGGCTCACACCCTCTATCCTCGACGGTGTGACCTACAACTACCTCGCTCAGCCCTCTGACAAGGGGGTACGCCTCATCAACGACCAGCTCGGTGTCTACGACCTCTTCGCTATCGACTGGGGCTACCGCTACTTCGACCTCAAGGGTGATCCCGCTGCTGAGGCTAAGGAACTGCTGAGCCGCGTCGACAAGCGTGCTCGCGAGCCTTACCTCCGCTATGCTCCTGAGCAGCGCTACGCTGTCGACCCCACCGTCCGTACCGAAGACCTCGGCAACGATCCTATCAAGACGGCTGAACTCACGATGAAGAACCTTGCCTTCATCCAGTCGAACCTCTCTAAGTGGATCACCAACGACCCCGACAGCCGCAAGAAGAAGAGCCTCTATCTGGCTATTGTACAGGGCTACTACCTCCAGCTCAAGAATGCGATGAGCCTCGTCGGTGGTGTCGTCTGTCAGGAGAGCCGCCTCTCGACGAGCCTGCCCCGCTATCAGGTCGTGCCTAAGGGTAAGCAGCGTGAAGCCTTCCAGTGGCTCCTCCGTCAGGCAAAGGACTTCCAGGGCAAGGCTGACCGCAACTTCGAGCGTAAGGGCTTCATCGACGTGAGCTACTACGACCAGCTCCTCGAGTTCCTCGTCAAGGATATCTATGACCTGCGCTCACGTATCATCATCGCCTCGCAGGTAGACTCGAAGACGTATAGCCTCGGCGAATACTTCGACGACCTCTATCAGGCTACCTTCGCCTCGACCATCGCTGGCAAGAGCCCCAACCACATGGAGCGTCTGATGCAGATCGCCTTCATCGACAAGTCTATCGCTGGTACGGTCAATCCCCGCAACGCTACGCCTGGTATGCCCTACAGCTTCGCCGGTGCACCCGCCTCTGTCGGTGGCAAGCTCATCAGCCTCACCTCTACGACGGACTACAGCGATGCCCTCAAGTCTGGCCGCGTCAACTATGGTGGTGGCGACCCCTCGGCAAGCATCTATCCTATGGCCAACGTCCCTGCCCTCGATACGTCAGAGCAGTACATGTACGCTGCCCTGCTGAAGGTACGCCCTCTGCTCGAGCAGCGCGCTGCCTCCACGACGGACCGCACGCTCAAGGCCCACTACCAGACCTTGGCCTTCAAGGTCGCGAAGCTCCTCGATGCTAAGAAATAGACTACCCGAAGATGATCAATAGAAAGATAGCACTCCTCCTGGCTGCAGCGACCCTCACGCTGGCTCCTGCTACGGCCCATGCGGGGATCTTCGATTTCCTCAAGCGGAAGAAGAAGCCCAAGACGGAGAAGGCACCCGAGAAGAGTGCCTACGAGAAGATCCTCACCGACAAGGCCATCGTCTCTGCTAAGGGCGACTTCCTCACCCTGCACAAGACGGACAATAAGCTCTACGTTGAGCTCCCCGTCAAGACCATCGGCAAGGAAATCCTCGTCGCCGTCACCCTCTCCTCCATCTCCAATCCTCAGCTCGGGATGGTCGGCTTCAAAAACTCCAACCCCGTGCACATGCGCTTCGCTCAGCGTGACAGCGCTATCGTGCTCGAGGCGGTGAACTCCGACCCCTATCTCACGGGGCAGCTGGAGAAGGAGCTCCGTCCGACCTTCGCTCCCAGCTACACGGACCTCGCCCTCTATAAGTTCCCCATCAAGGCGTGGAACAAGGATAAGTCCGCCGTCGTCTTCGACATCACCTCGCTCGTCACGAAGGATCAGAAGTACTTCCCGCTGATCGGGAAGAGCCTCGGCTCCTATCAGGTGCAGTCAAGCCTGCAGAGTGACCTCGGCTACATCCGCGAGATCAAGGCCTTCGAGGACAATGTCTCCATCAAGATCGACCGTAGCTACCGCATCACCCTCAACTCCTCGCGTGGGGGCAAGAGCCCGCTGAAGGACTACCCCGTGACTCTCGGGGCGACCTTCACCATCCTCCGCCTGCCCGAGGAGCCGATGACGCCCCGTCTGGCTGATACGCGTATCGGTGTCTTCCACATCTCGAAGAATGCTTACGACCCCGAGTCCAAGCAGATCGAGGCCGTGCGCTTCGCTAAGCGCTGGCGCCTCGAGCCCTCGGATGTGGCTGCCTACAAGGCGGGTCAGCTCGTTCGCCCCAAGAAGCCCATCGTCTTCTACGTCGAGAATACCTTCCCCGCAGTGTGGAAGGCTGCGATGAAGGAGGGTACGCTGCGCTGGAACAAGGCCTTCGAGGCTATCGGCTTCAAGGACGCTATCGAGGTGCGTGACTTCCCCACGGATGATCCCAACTTCGACCCCGACAACCTCAAGTACAACTGTATCCGCTACGTACCCATCGCTACGGAGAACGCTATGGGTCCCAGCTGGGCTGACCCCCGCACGGGTGAGATCATCAATGCCTCGGTACTCGTCTGGAGTGATGTCTCGAAGCTGAACAACAACTGGCGCTTCGTCCAGACGGCTCAGGTCGACCCCCTCGTCCGCGCGATGAAGCTCCCCGATACGCTGATGTCCAAGTCGCTCAAGTACGTCATCGCACACGAGATCGGCCACACCCTCGGCTTTATGCACAACATGGCTGCATCGGCTGCATACACTATCGACTCGCTCCGCTCACCCTCCTTCACGGCAGTGCACGGTACGACGCCCTCGATCATGGACTATGCGCGCTTCAACTATGTTGCCCAGCCCGAAGACCGTGCTGTGAGCCTCGACCCTCCCACCGTCGGTACGTACGATAAGTATGCCGTCGACTGGACCTACCGCTATTTCCCCGACAGCAAGGGTAATCCCATCGAGGAAGCTCGCTATCTCAATGAGCTTATCGAGAAGCATGCTGCTGATCCCGAGTACCGCTATGGCGTGCAGCAGGTCGGCGATTACCGCTACGACCCCTCTTCTATCGAGGAGGACCTGTCGAATGACCCTGTAGCTGCCAGTACCCTCGGGCTGAAGAACCTCAAGTACATCATCGCTCACCTGGGTGAGTGGTTCCCACGCGACGAGGAAGCTCAGCACCGTGCTACACTCTACGAAGGTATCTCCGATCAGGCCCTGCGCTACGTCTCGAATGTCTTCATCAACGTCCCTGGGATCTACCTCTATCAGACGAGCGAAGCCTCTGGCCTCCCTCGCTACAAGGTCGTGCCTAAGGCTCAGCAGAAGGCTTCGGCTATGTGGCTCCTCGACCAGGCGCTCTCTATCGACAGCCTGCGCAACGATGCGCTCGAGGCTACGATGGGTGAGCTGGGAGGCTCTTCGCCCTACGTCGTCGTCGGTGTTATGACGCGTGCTATGGCGATCCGCAATATCAATAACCTCTGCATGAGCTACTACCTCGACTCGACGTCTTACTCTCCTATGGAGTATGCCGATGATGTCTATGCTCGTGTCTTTGCGAAGACCGAGGCTGGCCGTGAGGATCTCACTGCCGCTGAGAAGCATCTGCAGGAGCTCTATGTCCGCTACATCACCTCTTATACGGAGGATCTTGTAGCGAAGACCACGGGTCGCTCTGCTCTGACGATCGCTGAGCTTACGGGCTTTGCCAAGGCTGGTGAGCCTGTCCGTACCGAGGGTATGAGCGATGAGGAGTTCATCGCCCTCTTGCCTAAGCTCCGCGGCTCGCACTTCTGCTCACTGGATCACGACCATTCGGATGATCCGCTCACGAAGCTCGATGCTGTCGGTTACCTCAACTTCGGGAATAGCTACGGTGAGCCTGCTGACCTCTTCACCTCTGCGATCAACATGACGGGCGACCTCTACCTGCCCCTGCAGTATCGCGCTGAAGAGCTGCTGAAGAAGGCCCTGGCCTCTACGAAGAGCGAAAGCCTACGCATGCACTACCAGACGCTCCTGCGCAAGCTCGAGAAGATCACGAAGTAGGCATCTCGCCTGCTCCTTTACCTAAAGTCCTCCCCTCATCTCTCTTGAAGAGTGAGGGGAGGACTTGTTTTGTCGACTCTGCTAACTTTGTATCCATGAAACGTCTCTTCCTCTCCCTCTTGGCGTGCCTTATGTTTGCCTGTCTGGCCGAGGCGCAGCGCACGCACGACACCATTTACCTCAAGAATGGCTCGATCCTTTATGGTCAGATCATCGAGGAGCTCCCCGATACGCAGGTGAAGATTCGCCTCCGTGATGGCTCCCTCCTCATCTGTCCCTATTCCGACTTAGAGCGCATCGAGTACTCCACGGGGCGAGCTTCCTTCTATGAAGAGCCTCGTACGCCTTATCTCAACTGGCATTTTGATGCGGGTTACCTTTTCGGGCCTTCTGAGCGCCAGCATGCAGGGCTGTTCGCCAGCTACGGAGCGCGCTTCAATCGAAGCCTCTTCCTCGGCATCGGTTCTGGCTTCATCTATGCTATGACCGAGACGGTAGATATGGTGATCCCCGTCTATGGGCATCTCCGTGCTTATCTACCCGTCCGTGGTCCGATTAAGCCCTTTGTGGATCTGCGTCCTGGCTATGGCTTTGCTCCGATGCATGGAGTCTTTGGCTTCTACGGCTCGGCTGTGGTAGGGCTTGATCTCTGGCGCTTCACTTGTGGCGTCGGGGTCAGCACGGTGCGCAATTCCTCCGGCGGCGATCCTCTGCTTGACCGAGAGCCTATTCCTTACAGAGCGACGGGCTTCATCCTGCGTATCGGGATGACCTTGTAGCGGGGAGGCGGACGAAGCCCCCCTTCTCCCCCGAGCCTACTTCCCCCTATACAGCCTCCCGCCCTGATGAGCCTCAGCTCGTCAGGGTGGGGCTTTTTGTGTCCTCACTGCTCAGCAGCGGGGACGCTACTTTATAGGGTGATGCACCATCCACTACTTATAACAGGTGTGGAGGAGTAGGCGAAGTCGTGCTTAGCTCACGGGTATTTATTGCCCTCCTGTAGAGGTAAAGTTAGATCCACGTGTGTAGTCCTTAGATCTACGTACGTAGTCTTTAGGATTTACGTGCGGGGATATAAGGACTTGGTACGTGGATAGGGAAGTTGGCGCAGGGGGACGGAGGTTTTTCGGTGGGTGCTTGCACTTTCTCTGGTGCTTGATGATGTGACTTTATTTGGTACCTTTGCTTGTGGAGTGCAACGGATACTCTTTGCCTCTTCGTATGATTGAGAAGGGCTTGGAGTGATGTGCCTCCTACGGGCTACCCAATTTGGAGGGTAGGCTGCTACGTGTTCATTGTTGTTTCATCCATTTGTAGTGCTTATGATTAGATCGCTTACATCTTCACATGCACGCTATGAGACACCACGCTGCCGCCACCATCGCCTTCATTATTAAGTGTCCTCCCAGCGGGAAGCGACTGCGGTCGTAACTGTGTTGGCGAGGACTAAGCAGAGGGGCACCCTGTCGTAGAGCCCCCGTTGGTCAGCAGAATAGTATCAAAATAGAGTGTGTGGCTCGCCCTCATGGGCGAGTGTCTTGTGCTTCGTGCCCCTGTGAAGGTCCACGGAGTTATCCTAAGGAGTTGCCCTTGAGGTGCCGTATGGTACCTTGGGGGCAATCCGTTTTTATGACCCTTAGCCAGCTCTCGGTAGGGTGCAGGAGGATGGGCGGCGGGCTGTCGCTTAGTGCTCTCGGGTGCTTTTCGTTATCTTTGTTTGAAGCAACCCTTTAGCAGATATGTTCTCATTCTCCATTAAAAAGATCGTCCAAGGGCAGGCGTTCCGTGTGCTCTTGGCCTTCGCTCTTCTGGCCTTCGTCATCATGCTCCTGGCGCCCCGTAATAGGAGCTTCCAGTATGCCTTCAGCGAAGGTAAGCCTTGGTCGTACGACCTCATCACGGCGCCGTACGACTTCCCCATCTACAAGTCCGCCGAGCAGATGCGTATGGAGCAGGACAGCATCCGTCAGGAGACGCTGCCCGTGTACACGTACAATGCGGAGCTCCTGCCTCGCAAGCTCAACCAGCTGCACGACGACTACGAGCGGAGCTTCAGCAAGACGCTGCCACGTGAGTACTACAACTTCCTCAAGGAAGAGCTGCGTCAGTACTACACCCGAGGCATGATGCAGGCTACGGCACTCTCTTCGCTCAAGGACGAGGGGCATCTGGAGATCAACCTGCTCGGGGCGGACAATGTGCTCACGCGTACGCCTATCACGACCTTCTATAGTCTGAAGGAAGTGTATGATATGATCTTTGCTCATGCGGAGAAGGCGGGGCTGCAGCGCTCGGAGCTACAGAAGCTCAGCGTCGCCTCTTACCTCGAGGATAACGTGCGCTACGACAAGGAGTACACGGCGAAGGTGCTGGATGATGCCTTGTCCAGCCTCTCGGCCTCTACGGGGATGGTGCAGCAGGGCGAGCGTATCATCGACCGTGGGGAGATCGTCACACCACATATCTATAATATCCTGCGCTCGTACAACATCGAGCAGGTCAATCGCCTCGGTGGAGATACCGCCTCGATCATCAACGGTGGGCTCTTCCTCTATATGCTGTTGCTCTTCTCGATCCTCGGCATCTATATCATCCTCTTCTGCCAGCCCTTCCTCCAGCAGCCGCGCAATCTTGTGCTGCTCCTTACGCTGCTCTTTGCCTTCGTTGCGCTGACCGAGCTGCAGGCTCGCACGGAGTTCTTCCCCATCCAGGTGATCCCGTATGTGATGCTTCTCATCCTGCTGCGTGCGTTCTTCGGGAGCCATCTGGCGCTGAGTACCTATCTCTTCACGATCCTTGCCTCAGCGTACTTCGTGCCTTCGGAGCCGCTGTCCTTCATCTTCATCCAGCTCTCGGCGGGCTTCACGGCGCTCTTCTCACTGCAGAGCTTGACGTCGCGCGGGCAGATCATACGTGCGGCCTTCCTCGTCTTCCTCGTCTATATCGGCGCCTCGATGATCGTCGAGTGGGGGCACGAAGGAGCTATCTCACGCGGCTACTGGATCCAGCTCTTCCTCTATGGGGTGAACCTCATCTTCCTGATGTTCTCCTATATCTTCGCCTTCATCGTCGAGCGTATCTTCGGCTATGTGTCGAGCGTGCGTCTGGTCGAGCTGAGTGATACGAATATGCCGCTGCTGCAGGAGCTGTCGGAGATCGCACCAGGGACCTTCCAGCACTCGTACCAAGTCTCTATCCTCGCGACGGCTGCCGCCACGAAGATCGGTGCCGATGCCCAGCTCATCCGTACAGGGGCGCTCTACCACGATATCGGGAAGATGCTCCACCCTGAGTTCTTCACGGAGAATTCGGCTGCGAACAACCCCCACAAGTACCTCACCTACCACGAGAGTGCGCGCGCCATCATCCGCCACGTCCTCGACGGGATCACGCTGGCGCAGAAGCACAGTCTGCCCGATCCCGTCATTGAATTCATCCGCACGCACCACGGGCGCAGCACCACGCGCTACTTCTACAATTCGTATTCGAACGAGCATCCCGACGAGGACGTCGACCCAGAGCCCTTCACCTATCCAGGGCCTAACCCCTACACCAAGGAACAGGGGATCCTCATGCTCGCCGACAGTGTAGAGGCTGCCAGCCGTAGTCTCGGCGAGTACACCGAGGAGGGCATCCGTAGTCTCATCGCTAAGATCGTCGATGGTATCGTCGCCGAAGGGCTGCTGAACGATACGCCGCTTACCTTCCACGATATACAGGAGATCAAGGAAGTCTTCTACCTCAAGCTCAAGACGATGTACCACGCGCGCATCGCTTATCCCGACAAGAAGTAGCATGCACGACCCCATCTTCCTCGTCGGCTTCATGGGCTCGGGTAAGAGTACCATCGGGCGCCATCTGGCCGAAGCCCTCGGGCGACGCTTCCTCGATACGGATGTCTTCGTCGAGACGCGCTTCCGCCAGCGCATCACGGATATGTTCGCCGAGCACGGCGAAGCGGTCTTCCGTCGTCGTGAGCGTATGGCTATCGAGGAGCTGATGAGTATGCCCGATACCGTCTTCGCTACGGGAGGCGGGCTGCCGTGCTATACCGATACGATGGATCACCTGCTGGAGGCGGGGCACGTCATCTACCTGCGCTGCTCTACGCCCATCCTCACGGCGCGCCTTGAGCTGTGCAAGCGCACACGCCCGACGATACGCGATAAGAGCGGGGAAGAGCTCCTTGCCTTCGTGCAAGACACCCTCGCTGTGCGCGAGCCTATCTATAGCCGTGCCCACCGCATCTGCGAGATCGACCACGTGGACACGCCGCAGAAGGAGCAACTCTTTGCCCTCGAGCTGGCGAAGGAACTCGCACGCTAAGCCCGCATAATCGTACAGCTACGCCCCACCAACAGCACTTGTCTGTCGGTGGGGCGTGCTTATTTGTCGGCTCGCTTATGCGCTTCGCCTTATCACGCGTATTCCTCTTATTCAGCGGAGGGAAAGTGTCCTTCTCGTGAAGAAAAAGCGCCTTCCCGTAGTGGTATTCTTCTATCTACGCACGTAGTCTTAAAGACCAGT
>NZ_ALKJ01000008.1:0-29835 GCF_000292995.1 Porphyromonas sp. oral taxon 279 str. F0450
TTTTTTGCCTTCAACGACAGGCGTCCGGCTTACTTCAGCACGTGGTAGCCGATGAGATCCTGTAGCTTGACGACAAGCCAAGCGATCCCAAGGCTAATGAAGGCGGAAGGTTTAGCGCCGGGAGGGGGTGCAGACACCACAGCGACCGCCGCCCTTGGCACAATGCTGGCAGTAACGGCAATTCTTACAAGCGGTACAGTACTTCTTACCCGTGCAGCGACCGCCTTCGGTAGCATGCGAAGAGGTACAGGAGAGAGACGAAGCTGCAAGGAGAGAGAAGGTGAATAGAGAGAGGAGTAATCGACGCTTCATAAAGTGGAATAGGGCTAAGCAATATAGCCCCAAGAGGCGGAGCTATAGTAAGAGGGAGAAGCAAGCTATACTGGTCGCTGAGCATTCCTATATAGGAACGAGCACGAACCAATACTGCTCCAATGACGAACCAGTATTGGTCCGACGACGAAGCTATATAGCTTCATACCGCTATGCAGTAGTGCTTCCGAGGCACCACACACGTAGTGATATCACAGAGAAGTAAAGAAAGGGCTTGGAGGAAAAGTGAAGAAGGAGACTATACCACGGGATGGTGGTACAGTCTCCTTCCTTAGGGTTGGATAGCTAAGTGCTTACCAGCTGGCCTTCTTCACCCCAGGGATGAGACCGGCAGAAGCCATCTCACGGAACTGGATACGAGAGATGCCGAACTGGCGCATATAGCCCTTGGGACGACCCGTCATGCTGCAGCGGTTGTGCAGACGTACGGGAGAAGCGTTCTTAGGCAGAGCCTGAAGTGCTTCGTAGTTCCCTTCGGCCTTGAGCTGAGCACGCTTGGCAGCATACTTAGCGACGAGCTTTGCACGCTTTACTTCGCGTGCCTTCATTGATTCCTTTGCCATAGTATTTAGTTGCCTTTCTTAGCGTTCTTGAATGGGAGGCCGAACTCCTTGAGGAGTGCGTAACCTTCTTCGTCAGTCTGAGCCGAGGTAACGAACGTGATGTTCATACCGAGGATCTTGGTGATGCCGTCGAGGTTGATCTCAGGGAAGATGATCTGCTCGCTGATACCGAGGGTATAGTTACCACGGCCATCGAACTTGCTTTCGATCCCCTTGAAGTCACGGATACGGGGCAGCGCGATACGGATCAGACGCTCGAGGAACTCGTACATCTGCTCGCGGCGCAGGGTAACCATAACACCGATAGGCATCTTCTTACGAAGCTTGAAGTTAGAGATGTCCTTCTTCGAGAGCGTAGCGACAGCCTTCTGACCCGTGATGGCAGAGAGCTCTGCGATAGCTACGTCGATGATCTTCTTATCAGCCGTAGCCATACCGAGGCCCTGGTTGATGACGATCTTCTTCAGGACGGGCACCTGCATGCGAGACTGATAACCGAACTGCTCGATGAGGGCGGGAACGATGCGTTCCTTATATTCGTTCTTAAGACTTGCAGTATTGCTCATTACTTAATCTCCTCTCCTGACTTTTTGGAATAACGTACGAGCTTCCCTTCGTCGTTGAGACGACGACCGATACGCGTAGCCTTACCCGTCTTAGGATCGACGAGGTTGAGCTTAGCGATATGGATAGGAGCTTCCTTCTTCTCGATCCCTCCCTGAGGGTTCTTTGCGCTGGGCTTAGCGTGCTTAGCGACGATGGCTACGCCTTCGACGATAGCGCGCTGCTTGTCTACGAGGACTTCAAGCACACGGCCCGTCTTCCCCTTATCTACACCGCTGAGGACGACGACCTGGTCGCCCTTCTTGATATGTAACTTACTCATTTCTTCTTTCGTCTTTAAGGGTTAGAGGACTTCAGGCGCGAGAGAAACGATCTTCATATTCACGGCACGCAGCTCACGAGCTACAGGGCCGAAGATACGGCTACCACGCATATCGCCAGCAGCATTGAGCAGGACGCAAGCGTTGTCATCGAAGCGGATGTAGGAGCCGTCGGGACGACGAACTTCCTTCTTCGTGCGGACGATGATTGCCTTAGATACGACACCCTTCTTCAGGTCAGAAGAGGGGATGACGCTCTTGACAGCAACGACGATGATATCACCGACAGAGGCATAGCGACGGCGCGTACCGCCGAGGACGCGGATACAGAGGGCTTCCTTTGCTCCGCTATTGTCTGCTACTACGAGTCTTGATTCTTGCTGGATCATATACTACTTAGCTCTTTCGATAATATTGACTAATCTCCATCTCTTGGTACGGCTCAAAGGGCGAGTCTCCATGATACGGACCGTATCACCGATGTTGCACTCGTTCTTCTCGTCGTGAGCATGGTACTTCTTCGTCTTGTTGACGAACTTACCATAGATAGGGTGCTTTTCCTTCCACTTGACAGCGACCGTAATGGTCTTGTCCATCTTATTGGAAGAAACGACGCCTACACGTTCTTTTCTTAATCTTCTCTGTTCCATCGGGAGGACACATTAATTGTTGTTGAGTTCGCGCTCACGAAGGATGGTCTTCATCTGAGCGATCGTGCGGCGCATGCGGCGGATCTCAGCAGGGTTATCTGCGGGGGTCACTGCATGGTCGATGCACTTCTTGTTGTAAGCTGCCTCTTCGGCTACTACACGCTCCTGTAGCTCAGGCGTAGTGAGCGCCTTGATCTCTGCTAATTTCATCTCTTCTATTACAGGTTAGTGTTAGACATATCGTAGTCGCGGCGGACGACGAACTTCGTCGTCACGGGGAGCTTCTGTGCAGCCAGGCGGAGAGCTTCCTTAGCGATCTCGAAGGATACCCCTTCGATTTCGAAAAGCATACGGCCTGGAGTTACGTTAGCCACGAAGCCTTCGGGCGAACCCTTACCCTTACCCATTCGGACGTCGGCAGGCTTCTTGGTGATAGGCTTATCGGGGAAGATACGTACCCATACCTGACCCTGACGCTGCATATAGCGAGTCACAGCGATACGAGCGGCCTCGATCTGACGACCGGTGATCCAGCGCGTACCCAGAGACTTGATCCCGAAAGAACCGAAGGCGAGCTGGTTGCCACGCTGGGCGTTACCCTTAGCGCGACCCTTCTGGACTCTTCTAAACTTAGTTTTCTTAGGTTGTAACATTGCTGTCTTCTGTTCTTATACGTTAGCGATTACCCCCACGTCTGCCACCACGAGCATCACGACGGCCATCACGACGTTCGCGACCGCCTTCACGGCGACCACCATGTCCTGGCTGAGGGTTGGTGAACGAAGGAGCGAGGTCACGCTTGCCGTAGACTTCACCCTTGCAGATCCACACCTTGATACCAAGGATACCGACCTTCGTCAGAGCTTCAGCCTGAGCGTAGTCGATGTCTGCACGAAGCGTGTGCAGAGGCGTACGGCCTTCCTTGTACATCTCGGAGCGAGCGATTTCTGCACCATTCAGACGACCAGAGATCTGTACCTTGATCCCTTCTGCCCCACCACGCATAGCAGCGCCAATGGCACCCTTGACTGCGCGACGGTAAGCGATCTTCCCTTCGAGCTGACGAGCGATGTTGTCAGCGACAATCGCAGCATCGATATCTGGACGACGAACTTCAAAGATGTTGATCTGAACATCCTTGTTGGTGATCTTCTTGAGCTCTTCCTTGAGCGTGTCTACATCCTGACCGCCCTTACCGATCACGATACCGGGGCGAGCCGTGCAGATCGTGATAGTGACGTGCTTGAGAGCACGCTCGATGACGATACGAGAGACACTTGCCTTAGCCAGACGGACGCTCAGGTAGCGACGCAGACGGCTATCTTCAAGAAGCTTGTCACCGTACTTACGACCGCCATACCAGTTGGAATCCCATCCACGGATGTATCCCAAACGATTGCTTATAGGATTAATCTTTTGTCCCATCTGGTTTAGTTCTCTTTATTGGTTATTGAATCGACAAAGATCGTGACGTGGTTCGAACGCTTACGGATACGGTAGCCACGACCCTGAGGGGCGGGGCGCATACGCTTGAGCGTAGCAGCACCATCGACGAAGATGCGGGAGATATAGAGCTCACCGTCTTCGGCCTTGCGTCCGTTCTTCTCTTCCCAGTTAGCGATAGCTGAGCGGAGGAGCTTCTCCACGCGAGCAGCGGCTTCCTTGTTAGAGAACTTGAGTACCCCAAGAGCACGACCTACTTCCATGCCACGCACGAGGTCAGCTACGAGGCGCATCTTACGAGGCGACGTAGGGACGTTGCGGAGCGCAGCGAAGTACGTAGACTTCAGGGCTTGCTTTCTTTCTTCGGCTGATATTTTCTTTCTTGCACCCATTGTTTCTTTTCTTACTTAAAGGTCTGAATTACTTCCAGCCGAATTACTTCTTCTTATTACCGCCGTGACCACGGAAGGTACGCGTGGGAGAGAACTCCCCGAGCTTGTGACCTACCATGTTTTCGGTGATGAAGACGGGGATGAACTTATTCCCGTTGTGTACGGCAATCGTATGACCGACGAAGTCAGGGCTGATCATCGAGGCGCGAGCCCAAGTCTTGATGACGACCTTCTTGCCAGATTCATTCATCGCCAAGACCTTCTTCTCGAGCTTCAGGTTGATATATGGACCTTTCTTTAATGAACGACTCATAATTCTTTTTGATTAATCAGTTACTTCTTACGTCTCTCGATGATGTACTTAGACGAGTGCTTCTTAGGAGCACGAGTCTTGAGACCCTTAGCGTAGAGACCCGTACGTGAGCGTGGGTGACCACCAGAAGCGCGGCCTTCACCACCACCCATTGGGTGATCGACAGGGTTCATGACGACACCACGGTTGTGAGGACGACGGCCGAGCCAGCGGCTGCGACCGGCCTTACCGGAGCGCTCGAGAGCGTGGTCGGAGTTGCCTACGGCACCGATGGTAGCCTTACAAGCGGAGAGGATACGGCGCGTCTCGCCCGAAGGCATCTTGATGACGGCGTAGAGACCTTCGCGAGAAGTAAGCTGAGCGAAGACGCCAGCAGAGCGGACCATCTTAGCGCCCTGACCTGGACGAAGCTCGATGTTGTGAATGATCGTACCGACAGGGATGTTAGCCAGTGGGAGGCTGTTCCCTACCTCAGGCGCAGCTTCTGCACCTGACATCACTTTCTGACCTACCTGCAGGCCGTTGGGAGCGAGGATATAAGCCTTCGCACCATCAGCGTAGTACAGCAGAGCGATGCGAGCCGTACGATTGGGGTCGTACTCGATGCTCTTGACCGTAGCAGGGATACCGTCCTTATTTCTCTTGAAGTCGATGAGACGAAGCTTCTGCTTGTGACCACCACCGATGTAGCGCATGGTCATCTTACCGGTGTTGTTACGACCACCGGACTTCTTCTTACCTACGACAAGGGACTTCTCTGGTGCGCTGGCAGTGATGTTATCGAACGCACCAATAACCTTATGTCTTTGCCCCGGCGTTGTGGGCTTGAGTTTACGTATTGCCATTGTTGAACTTAGATGTTAGCGTAAAAGTCGATGGTCTGACCCTTCTCGAGCGTAACGACAGCCTTCTTAAACGCAGCGACCTTGCCGCGGATGAGTCCACTCTTCGTATAGCGAGCCTTGCGCTTACCGCTATAATTCACGGTGTTTACACTCTCGACCTTTACATTGTACAGCGCCTCGATGGCCTTCTTGATCTCGATCTTGTTGGCATCAGGAGAGACACGGAAGACGTAGCGTTCAGCAGTCTTCTCTGTCAGGGCAGTTGTCTTCTCGGTGATAACCGGCTTGATGATAATTCCCATGATTCGTTTCTCCTATTGATTATGCCTTAAACTGTTCGTTGATCACAGCAACAGCAGCCTCGGTGAGGATGAGCTTCTTGCAGTCGAGCACCGAGTAGGTGTTCAGCTGGAAGGCGTTCATCACGCGAGCAGTGCGGAGGTTGCGTGAAGAGAGGACGAGGTTGTCCGAGAGAGCTTCGACGACGAAGAGGGCCTTCTTGTCAGCGACCTGAAGTGCCTTCGACAGAGCGACGAAGTCCTTAGTCTTGGGGGCAGCGAGCTCGAAGTTTTCGACTACGACGATCTCCTGCTTCTGAGCCTTGTAGGTCAGAGCCGAGCGGCGAGCCAGAGCCTTTACCTTCTTGTTGAGCTTGAAGCCATAGTCACGTGGGGTAGGCCCGAAGACGCGACCACCACCGACGAGTACGGGAGAGTTGATATCCCCACGGCGAGCACCGCCACCGCCCTTCTGGCGGATGAGCTTGCGGGTACTACCCGAGATTTCGCTACGCTCCTTAGACTTGTGCGTACCCTGGCGCTGGTTGGCCAAAAATTGCTTTACGTCTAAGTAGATGGCGTGGTCGTTAGGCTCGATAGCGAAGATAGCATCATCGAGCGTGATCTTACGACCGGTATCTTCTCCCTTGATGTTATATACACTCAGTTCCATTTACTTTTCGATTACAACGATTGAACCTTTAGCACCTGGCACGCTACCCTTGAGGAGAAGGAGGTTGTGCTCGGGCATTACCTTGATCACTTCGAGGTTCTGAACGGTTACACGCTCATTACCCGTCTGGCCCGCCATACGCGTACCCTTGAAGACCTTAGCAGGATACGAACACGCACCTACAGACCCGGGAGCACGAAGACGGTTGTGCTGACCGTGCGTAGCCTGACCGACACCGCCGAAGCCGTGACGCTTGACTACACCCTGGAATCCCTTACCCTTGGAGGTACCGACGACGTCGACGAATACCGTCCCTTCGAAGAAATTCACGTCGATCACATCACCCAGATTATACTGGCTGCAATCGAACCCCTTGAACTCGGCCAAGTGTCGCTTGGAAGCAACGCCAGCCTTCTGGAAGTGACCCTGAAGAGGCTTGGACGTGTGCTTTTCCTTAGCATCAACGAACCCAAGCTGAAGTGCTTCATAGCCATCCTTTTCCAGAGACTTGATCTGCGTCACCACGCAAGGACCTACTTCAATAACAGTGCATGGGATGTTCTTCCCCTCGGCACTGAACACGGATGTCATTCCGATTTTCTTTCCTAATAAACCTGGCATTTCAGTTTCGTATTAATAATCACACCTTGATTTCTACTTCTACACCGCTGGGGAGCTCGAGCTTCATGAGAGCATCGATCGTCTCAGCCGTGGAGTTGTAGATGTCGATGAGTCGCTTGTAGGAGCTAAGCTCGAACTGCTCGCGGCTCTTCTTGTTGACGAAGGTCGAGCGGTTCACCGTGAAGATACGCTTGTGCGTGGGCAGGGGAATTGGTCCGCTGACTACAGCACCAGAGGCCTTGACGGTCTTGACGATCTTCTCTGCCGACTTGTCGAGCAGGGTGTGATCGTACGACTTCAACTTAATTCTAATCTTTTGGCTCATATCTCTGTTATAGTACTATTTACTTGATGAGATCTACACGGCCGCCTACTTCCTCGAGGACCTGGCGAGCGATAGAAGGGGATACTGCTTCGTAGTGAGAGAAGGTCAGCGACGAGGTAGCACGACCGGAAGTGATCGTACGCAGGCTCGTCACGTAACCGAACGTCTCTGCCAGAGGCACCTTAGCCTTCACCAGGCGTGCACCCGAAGGAGTGCTGTCCATACCTTCTACCTGACCGCGACGCTTGTTGAGGTCACCGATCACGTCACCCATGTTTTCTTCAGGCGTATCGACTTCGAGCTTCATGATAGGCTCGAGGAGAACGGGACCTGCCTGAGCAGCAGCGTTCTTGAATGCCTGGATAGCACAGATCTCGAACGAGAGCTGGTCAGAGTCCACGGGGTGGAACGAACCGTCGAGGAGCGTTACCTTCAGCTTATCCAGCGCATAGCCTGCGAGGACACCATTGGTCATAGCCTTCTGGAAGCCCTTCTGTACAGAGGGGATGAATTCCTTAGGCACGTTACCACCCTTGACTTCGTCTACGAACTGCAGGTCGCCTTCGAAGCCTTCGTCGGCGGGCTCTACGCGGACGATGATGTCAGCGAACTTACCGCGCCCCCCCGTCTGCTTCTTGTAGACTTCACGGAGCTCAACGGGCTTCGTGATAGCTTCCTTATAAGATACCTGGGGCTTACCCTGGTTAGCTTCGACCTTGAATTCGCGCTTCAGACGGTCGATAATGATCTCCAGGTGGAGCTCACCCATACCGCTGATGACGGTCTGACCGGTCTCTTCGTTGGTCTGCACACGGAAGGTGGGGTCTTCTTCGGCGAGCTTAGCCAGACCGACACCCATCTTATCCATATCCTTCTGCGTCTTAGGCTCGACAGCGATACCGATAACGGGTTCGGGGAAGTCGATAGACTCGAGGATGATAGGAGCATCTTCGGAGCAGAGCGTGTCACCCGTACGGATATCCTTGAAGCCGACACCAGCACCGATGTCACCGCAGCCGATGACTTCCATAGGGTTCTGCTTGTTGGAGTGCATCTGGAAGAGACGCGAGATACGTTCCTTCTTCTCGGAGCGCGAGTTGTAGACGTAAGAGCCAGCCTGCAGCTCACCAGCGTATACGCGGAAGAAGCAGAGACGACCTACGTAGGGGTCCGTAGCGATCTTGAACGCCAGAGCCGTCAGAGGCGAGCTGGGGTCTACCTTACGGACGATTTCCTTTTCAGGATCATCGGGGTCGGTACCGACGACTTCGGGGGTATCCATAGGGCTGGGCAGGTAAGCTGCGACAGCGTCGAGGAGGGTCTGGACACCCTTGTTCTTGAATGAAGAGCCGCAGAGCATGGGGCTGATCTTCATCGCGAGCGTACCCTTACGGATAGCAGCGCGGATCTCATCTTCGGTGATCGTCGAGGGATCTTCAAAGTACTTCTCCATCAGGACGTCGTCGCAGTCAGCGAGGACTTCGAGCATCTTGTCGCGCCATTCTTCGGCTTCAGCCTGCAGCTCGGCGGGGATGTCAATGATGTCGTAGTGAGCACCCATCGTCTCATCATCCCATACAAGAGCCTTCATCGTGACGAGGTCAACGACACCGCGGAAGGTTTCTTCCTGCCCTACAGGGATCTGGATGGGGCAAGGGGTAGCACCGAGGACAGCCTTGACCTGGCGTACTACTTCGAAGAAGTTAGCACCGGAGCGGTCCATCTTGTTGACGTAGCACACGCGAGGTACGCGGTACTTGTCAGCCTGACGCCATACGGTCTCACTCTGGGGCTGTACACCACCGACAGCACAGAACGTAGCGACAGCACCATCAAGGATACGGAGCGAGCGCTCTACTTCGACAGTGAAGTCAACGTGCCCTGGGGTGTCGATGAGGTTGATCTTGTACTTGGTGTTGTCGTAGTTCCAGAAGGTAGTCGTAGCAGCGGAGGTAATCGTGATACCACGCTCCTGCTCCTGCTCCATCCAGTCCATCGTAGCACCACCATCGTGCACTTCACCGATCTTGTGGGTCAGACCCGTATAAAAGAGGATACGCTCAGACGTAGTCGTCTTACCGGCATCGATGTGGGCCATGATGCCGATATTTCTCGTGAGCTCTAAGTGTTTGTTGTCAGCCATTGTCTTTTGCTATTCTTAGAATCGGAAGTGAGCAAATGCGCGGTTGGCTTCTGCCATACGGTGCATATCTTCCTTGCGCTTGAAGGCGGCACCTTGGCTATTGAATGCATCCACGATCTCTGCAGCAAGCTTATCTGCCATGGTCTTACCACCACGCTTGCGAGCAAAGAGGATGAGGTTCTTCATGGAGATAGATTCCTTACGCTCGGCGCGGATTTCGGTAGGCACCTGGAAGGTAGCACCACCGATACGGCGGCTCTTGACTTCTACCTGAGGAGTGATGTTGTCGAGGGCAGCCTTCCAGATCTCTAGGGCAGACTTGTCTTCCTGCTGGATCTTCTTGCCTACAATCTCGAGCGCGGTGTAGAAGATATCGAAGGCGATGCTCTTCTTACCGTCGTACATCAGGTGATTAACGAACTTCGTCACCTTAACGTCACCAAATACGGGATCAGGGAGTACCTGTCTCTTTTTGGGTTTAGCTTTTCTCATTGCTTAATGTAAATTGCGTTTCTGTCGATTGGTTGTGCTGTGATCTTACTTCAACGCTCCCGCTGGAGCATTTACTCAACCTTGATAGCCTATCCAACGAACTCAAGAAACTTGGTTCTATTGACTCTTAGCTTGGCGGCCCTATACATTATATATATGTGGCGGGCTCGCCAGGTGAGAGCTGCACGAGCTCTCGGGGGTTAGGATTTTTCGCCGGAGGGAGGATTACTTCTTACCCTTTGCTGGAGCAGCTGCCTGACCGGGCTTAGGACGCTTAGCACCATACTTGGAGCGACGCTGCAGACGGCCATTGACACCAGCTGTATCGAGCGAACCACGTACGATGTGATAACGTACCCCTGGGAGGTCCTTTACACGACCACCACGTACCAGCACGATGCTGTGCTCCTGCAGGTTGTGACCTTCACCTGGGATGTAGGCATTGACTTCCTTACCATTCGTCAGGCGGACACGAGCGACCTTACGCATCGCAGAGTTTGGCTTCTTAGGGGTCGTCGTGTACACACGCACACAGACGCCTCGGCGTTGGGGGCAGGAGTCCAGAGCAGGGCTCTTACCCTTCTCGACGAGTGACTCACGTCCCTTTCTAACCAATTGTTGAATAGTTGGCATTTCGTTTCTACTTATGTTTGAATAACTTATCTACTCTTTAGTAGTCGCAGTACACACCACAGGCATATACCACGGGTGCACAAAGGTACACATAATCTGCGAATATACAATACTATACAATTGATTTTGTGGAGGAAGCCCGCAGACACATGCAGCTATACCTTGAGCAGAAAAGGCCGAGGGACTTCAGGCAAATTCACCTAAAGTCCCTCGGTAGGGAAAGCGAAGACCAGTGGAGGTCTTCAGCTATGATTAAGCTTGTGCTTAGCGGAGCGTACCGTCCTGAGCAGCCTTCACCATCTCCTTGCTGGGGAGGATGTAGACTTCGACACGGCGGTTTTCGCGACGGCCAGCGACGGTAGAGTTGTCAGCGACAGGCTCGTAGCTACCCTTACCCTCGACCTTCATGCGCGAAGAAGAGACACCCTGACCAGCGAGGAAAGAGCGGACGCTTGCAGCGCGGTTGTAAGAGAGGGGGTTGTTCACGCGATCCGTACCCGTGTTGTCGGTGTGACCGATGATCATCAGATCCGTATCGCTGTGCTCAGAGAGGTTGGCAGCGAACTTACGCAGGGTAGCCTGTGACGTAGAGCTCAGCGAAGCCGAACCCGTAGCGAAGAGGATACCGCTATCGAAGGTGACGCGGATAGCCTGACCATCGTTGACGGACTCAATCTTAGCGTCCTTGACGTCGCGCTCCAGTTCCTTCTTCTGCTTGTCCATCTTCTTACCGATGAGCGTACCAGCCGTACCACCTACGACACCGCCGATGACAGCACCGACAGCAGTATTACCAAGTACGCGACCGATACCAGCACCGATAGCAGCACCACCAGCGGCACCGATACCAGCACCCTTGACAGCGTTGCTTGCACCACAGCTTGAGAGGACGAGTGCGCCAGCCAGGAAGGCTGCCGCGAGAGATTGCTTCTTCATAATTTATATACTACTTATAATTTAAATTCTGTTTCGCTGACCGACACCTTTACGCTTAGTCCTGAGCGGCGCGGGCATTGAAATACTTCATAAACTGAATTCGCTCAAAAAGACTTGGGTCAGCTACGGCTCCGTAGCTCAGACGACCACGCAGCTCCGAGAGGCTCTGATAGCCGTGCTCGATCATCCAGTGGCGAAGACCCTTCAGTGCCTCTGCGATAGCAGTGGCACCCTGCTTATAGACCGCCGTACACATCTGCGCGGTATCGGCACCCGCCAAGAGCACCTTCGTCAGCTCCGCCCAAGTGTAGATCCCCGTCGAAGCAGAGATACCTACATTAGGGATGCAGCCTCGGATCACGCCCGCGAAGCGGAGCGTCTCGGTGAAGTCGCCCTCGTGAGAGAAGACCTCACCACCGATGAGCTGTTCGCGATTCAGATCGATATCGACCTGGTAGGAGCGATTGAAGAGCGTCACAGCGGCAGCACCTGCAGCACGGAGCTTATCGACAAGCATCGGCAGGTTCGTGTGGTAGCGCGAGAGCTTCACGATGATTGGAAGCCCCTTGCCAGCCAGGGCCGTGACGATGGAGACGTAGTAAGCCTCGATCTCAGCTGGATCTGCGAAGAGCTCCGTCTCGAGGCGCATCACATTGACCTCCAGGGCATCTGCCCCTGCATCACGCAGACGCTCTGCAAATTCGACCCAGCTACCCGCCTCGGTGCAGTTGATACTGGCGATGACCGGCACAGTGAGCTTAGCCTTCGCCTCGCGCACGATACTTATATAGTCCTCGATAGCTTCGCTCCGCACATAGGAGGAGATATAGTCGTTAGCCTCGGGGTAGTCGTTCTTAGCGACGAGGTGCCCTGTCTGCATCAAGATCTGCTCTTCGAAGAGCGACTTGAGGATGACAGCACCCACGCCAGCCTCTACCAAGGCGCATGTACGATCTACGTTGCGGGTAAGCCCAGAGCTCCCAAGGATAAGGGGGCTCTGCAGTGTGAGCCCAGCAAACGAAGTGCTTAAATCGACCATCATAGCAAGTCCGAATTGTGAACAAATATGAACACAGCGTCCAAGCAAAGGTAAGATTATTTCACAAACAAGCGTATACCTTCGTCATATCGGCAGTACTTTCTCCAAAAATCGCGCGCCACAAGCTCCACTAAAGCGCACCACTCCCCCAGCTTCGTACCCACCGGAGAAACTATATTCCCCACGAAGCACCGATATACACACTATAATAAGGTACTACTCCCTCCCCGAGCTATATGACTCCATGCATTACGGGGAGAACCCCACTCCACCACTGCTTATCCACGAAAGCAATACAAGAATAACTCCAGAGCAGCACTGAGAAAAATCCCGCCCCCGTAGAGCAAAACCTTCGTCCGCGCACGTAGTCTTTAGATCCAGGCACGTAGATTTTAGAATCCTCGTACGTGGATTTTAGAGCCACGCACGTAGACTTATTAAAACCCATACTCCTTCACCAGTCATTTCCTTAGATAAACGCAAGTTTTCTCGCACGTGGCAAAAATGCTTCCCCTGTAGAATGACACCTGAGAGAGCCATAGGATTAAACCTTATTCAAACAAAACGCTCTAACCCATTTAGAGCGATCATTCAATAGTTTACAGCGCTATCCCCCCCCCTCCTCCTGAGGTAAAAATCCCCACTCTTTGGATCGACGGGAGGATCGCAATGATAATCACAGGAAGTACATTCGCAAAATCAGCGGAATAAAGTCACTAAAAAAGCGAACATATTGCCGAGAGCTATGTTATTATTCCAGAGGAAAATGGTAACTTCGCACATTAATTCGCTTCATTTTTTAAATTATATAAATTATCATGGCACCAAAAGAAAAAAATCCACATCTCACCCGCATCGGGATATTCTATGACGGCAACTATTTTTGGCACGTCAGTACCTTCTATTATCAGTTCCACGAACGAAAAAGCCGTCTGAGCGTCGGGGGCCTACACCGCTTCCTGAAGTATCAGATCGCCCAACTCGAGGGGACTTCTCCCGAGCTGTGCAAGATCGTAGACGCGCATTACTTCCGTGGACGCCTGTCAGCAGCCGAGGCCGCGAAGGCTTCGGGCGATGTACTCTTCTATGAGCGCCTCTTTGATGATGTGCTGAATTCGGAGGGTGTGATGATGCACCACCTGCCCCTCTCGCGCACGGGCAAGGGCAATAAGAAGAAGGAGAAGGGCGTCGATGTGCTCTTTGCTCTGGAGGCTTACGAACGTGCATTGCAGAATCAGTTTGACGTCGTCGTACTCATCGCCGCCGATGGAGACTATATCCCCTTGGTACGCAAGCTCCATGCCCTCGGTACCCGTGTGATGGTCCTCGGCTGGGATCTTGAGCACGAAGGCGACAGCCGCCGAGACAACACGACGACCTACACGTCATACGAACTCCTCGAGGAAGCCACCTACCCCGTGATGATGAATGAGCTGATCGATAGCCGTGCCTTCCGTAGCGACCCCATCGTCAATGGTCTCTTTGTCAACAAGGGCCAAAGCGAGGAGCGCAATCGTGAGGTCAAGGGTCGCCCCTACCAAGCCCCACAGGCTCGCACGCGCCCCATTGATCCTGCTACGGTGAAGAGCGCCGAGGAGCCCACAGCCCTCGCGAAGGCAGAGGCTGATACCCCTACAGCCGAGGCCACCGAGACCGTACAGCTCGCCACAGGCCCCGAGCCCGAGATCACGCTGAGCGTAAGCGACTCGCTCGAGACGCCCGAGGTGAAGGTCATCGGTCATATCGATCTGCCCGAGCACAAGCCCGCCCTCGTCCTCGGCGAAGAGCTTCATGATGGCCTCGTCCGCGGGCAGATCAACGCCCTCAAGGCAGGCTTTGGCTTCATCGATGTCGGTGTGAAGGAAAACGCCTTCTTCCACTACAAGAGCCTGAACGGCATCAACTTCAACGACCTCCTCGTCGGGGATATCGTAGAGGCACGCCTCAGCCGTAGCGAGAAGAATCAGCTCGTCGCCTCGGATGTAGCCCTCATCGAAGAATAGTCGTAGCGCAGAGCTCCGACCTTCCTAAAATATTTAAGCCTCGCTCCACGGTAGGATCCCCTGCCGTGGAGCGAGGCTTTTTACCTTTACCCTGGAGAGCATGCACCCCCTACCCCACTCACAGCGTGCATATTAAGCATACAGCATACGCGCGCACGGGTGTAGTCTCGTTTGCACTTTTGTCCGTGATTACATACATTTGTTTCAGTGAATAGGAATGGCTCGGAAGCCACACTCCCTGCGCCTTATGCAGATGCACGCGACAGGGGGAAGCCACCGAGGAATTTGGGCCGATAACTACGACCCCTCACCCATCAAGACTTCACCACATGAACGGAACTATTAACGGGACGGAGCAGCGCCCGGGGATCGTCACAGCTATATCCCCCGACATCGTAACCGTCCAGATCCAGCAGCAGAGTGCCTGCAGCGGCTGCCACGCACGCGACCTGTGCGTGAGCTCGGAGTGCCGTGAGCATCTGCTCCAGCTGAAGACCTACGGACAGCACTTCTCTATCGGAGAGCAGGTCATCGTCGTGGCTCGCCGGAGCGTAGGACGCCTGGCAGTCCTCCTGGCCTTCGTCCTGCCCCTCCTCCTCATCGTCCTTACACTGAGTATCGCACAGACGCTCCTCGCCCTTAGCGAGGCTACGGCTGTGCTTGTCGCTATCGGCCTACTCAGCCTCTACTACCTCGTGCTCTACACCCAGCGCCGTCGCCTCGAGGGGCGCCTCGTCCTCATGGTGGAGCCCGTCACCCCACACCACGAATAGCACCCTACCCCTATGTATATCACGATCATCGTCCTGACCCTCATCGGTGTGATCGGCGCCGGCTTGCTGTACGTCGTATCACGCAAGTTCGAGGTCAAGGAAGACCCCCGCATCGCGGAGGTCGCTGAAGTCCTCCCCCAGGCCAACTGCGGGGGCTGTGGCTTCCCTGGATGCGCCGCCTTCGCTGGCGCCTGCTGCAAGAGTAAGACCCTCGAAGGGCTCTTCTGCCCCGTCGGCGGTACGCCCGTCATGGAGAAGGTCGGAGGCATCCTCGGTGTCGCCGCCCAGAAGCAGGATCCGCTGGTCGCTGTCGTGCGCTGTAATGGTACCTGCGACGCGCGCCCACGTACCAATATCTATGACGGTGCCAGCAGCTGTACCATCGCCGCCGCGCTCTACAAGGGCGACACCGACTGCAGCTGGGGCTGTCTGGGACTGGCGGACTGCGTCCACTCGTGTAACTTCGACGCTATGTACATGGACCCCGAGACGCGCCTGCCGGTCATCCTCGAGGACAAGTGTGTAGCCTGCGGCGCCTGCGTCAAGGCTTGTCCGAAGTACATCATCGAGCTGCGTAAGAAGGGTCCCAAGAGCCGTCGCATCTTCGTCAGCTGCGTCAACAAGGACAAGGGTGGGGTAGCTAAGAAGGCCTGCGGCAATGCCTGTATCGGCTGCTCGCTCTGCTTCAAGGAGTGTAAGTTCGAGGCCATCACCATAGCCGACAACCTCTCCTACATCGACCACACCAAGTGCCGCCTCTGCCGTAAGTGCGTCTCCGTCTGCCCGACGAACGCTATCCATGAGATCGGCTTCCCCCCTCCCAAGCCCAAGGAAGAGGCTCCAAAGAAGGAGGCCGAAGCCCCCACACCTACTCCGGCGTCTGCAGCACCTACGCCTACAGAGACCCCCACTCCCGCCCAATCGTAGACCTCAGCCATACACGTTTATGCTTCGCACATTCCGACTCGGGGGGATCCACCCACCCGAAAACAAGCTCTCAGCTAAGCGCCCCATCGAGGAGCTCCCACTGCCTCGTGAGGTCATCATACCCATCGGCCAGCACATCGGCGCACCTGCCACCCCAACCGTACAGAAGGGCGACCTCGTCAAGGTAGGTACCATCATCGCCAAGACGTCTGGCTTCGTATCGGCCAACATCCACTCCTCCGTCACAGGCAAGGTCACGAAGATCGACAGCTTCTTCGATGCGGGCGGCTACAAGCGCCCCGCCATCGTCATCGCCGTCACACAGGGCGAAGAGGAGCAGTGGGAAGAGGGCATCGACCGCTCCACTACCCTCGTCAAGGAGTGCACCCTCGAGCCCAAGGAGATCATCGACCGCATCAGTGCCGCAGGTATCGTAGGCCTCGGCGGTGCGACCTTCCCCACGCACGTCAAGCTCTCCCCTCCCCCAGGAGCGAAGGCTGAGGTCCTCATCATCAATGCCGTCGAGTGTGAGCCTTACCTCACCAGCGACCACGCCCTGATGATGAGCAAGTCCGACGAGATCCTCGTAGGCGTCGAGATCCTCAAGCGCGCCCTCGGCGTGAGCCGCGCCGTCATCGGCGTGGAGAACAATAAAAAGGACGCCATCCTCCGCCTCTCACAGATCGCCATGGACTACCCTGGCACCGAGGTAATGCCCCTCAAGGTGCAGTACCCTCAGGGCGGTGAGAAGCAGCTCATCGATGCTGTCCTACGCAAGCAGGTCAAGAGCGGTGCCCTACCTATCTCTGCTGGCGCTGTCGTACAGAATGTAGGTACCGTCTTCGCTGTCTACGAAGCCGTACAGAAGAATAAGCCCCTCGTCGAGCGTATCACTACCGTCACAGGTAAGCACCTCGAGACCCCCTCGAACTACCGCGCCCGTATCGGTACGCCTATCGGCCACCTCATCACCGCCTCAGGCGGTCTGCCCGAGGACACGGGTAAGATCATCGGTGGTGGCCCTATGATGGGTAAGGCACTTCTCTCCACGGACATCCCTGTGACCAAGGGTACTTCGGGCATCCTCATCCTCCCACGTGAGGAGTCGACTCGCCGCCCTATGCGCAACTGTATCCGCTGCGCTAAGTGCGTCACCGTCTGCCCCATGGGGCTGAACCCCGCCTTCCTCATGCGCGACGTCCAGTATGCCGACTGGGATGCTACCGAGAAGGGCTACATCGTCGACTGTATCGAGTGCGGATCCTGCAGCTACACCTGCCCTGCCAACCGCCCCCTGCTCGACTACATCCGCACCGGCAAGCAGAAGGTATCCGCCCTCATCCGTGCACGCAAAAGCTAACTCTGCCCTATGGATCGCCTCATTATATCCCCTTCCCCCCACATCCACAGCGGTGACAGCGTCGAGCGCAACATGTACGCTGTGCTCATCGCACTCGCTCCAGCGTGCCTCGTCTCGCTGGTGACCTTCGGCCTCGGCGCCTTCATCGTGCTGGCCGTGAGCGTGTTGGCCTGCGTCCTCACCGAATGGGTCATCACGAAGTACCTCTACAAGCAGCCCTCCACCATCGGTGACGGCTCGGCCATCCTCACAGGGCTTCTCCTCGGGATGAACCTCCCCTCGAGCCTCCCCTGGTGGATCATCGTCATCGGTGCCATCGTCGCTATCGGCGTAGGTAAGATGAGCTTCGGTGGGCTCGGCGGGAACATCTTCAACCCCGCACTCGTAGGCCGTGTCTTCCTCCTCATCGCCTATCCCGCACAGATGACGCTGTGGCCCAAGGCAGGGCAGTACCTCAGCTATACCGACGCCGTCACGAGCGCCACGCCCCTCGGTATCTCCAAGGGCATACAGGCTGGCACGCCTGGTATGAGCTGGGATCAGATACCTGCGACCTCCGACCTGCTCTTCGGCATCCACGGAGGTAGCCTCGGCGAAGTCAGTGCGCTGGCACTGCTCCTCGGCCTCGGCTTCCTGCTCTACCGCCGCGTCATCACTTGGCATATCCCCGTGTCGATCCTCGCTACGGCCTTCGTCTTCGGCGGTATCATGCACCTCGTCAATCCCGCTCTCTACCCCGCACCGCTCTTCCAACTCCTCACAGGCGGTATGATGCTCGGGGCGATTTTCATGGCTACGGACTACGTGACCAGCCCCATGAGCGCCCGCGGTCAGCTCCTCTATGGCGCACTCATCGGGCTCCTGACGATCCTCATCCGACTCTTCGGTAGCTATCCCGAGGGGATGTCTTTCGCCATCCTCATCATGAATAGCTTCACTCCTCTGATCAATATGTATATCCGTCCGAAGCACTTCGGCGGGCGCTAATGCTATGAAGAAGCTCAGTTCGACACTCCCCAACATGCTCCTCTCGCTCGGGGGCATCTGCGTCCTGGTCTCTGGGATCCTCGCCGTAGTCAACAAGGTCACGACCGCACCTATCGCCGAGGCAGAGATGCGGGCGAAGGTCGAGGCAATACGTGCCGTAGCACCAGCCTTCGACAACAATCCCTTCGCTGAGAAGCTCATGGTCCTGCCCGAAGGCGAGACCGACAGCCTCACCGTCTACCCAGCCAAGAAGGGTAACGCACTCGTCGGCTTCGCTATCGAGAGCTACACGCAGAAGGGCTTCAGCGGCCTCATCCGCGTGATGGTCGGCTTCGATGCCGAGGGACGCCTCGTAGACTTCTCCGTCCTCCAGCACTCCGAGAGTCCAGGCCTCGGCTCGCGTATCCCCGAGTGGTACCACGAGAAGAGCGAGACGGGCGGCATACGTGACATGCGTGGCCTTGATATGAAGGCATCGGCACCGCTCACCGTCTCGAAGGACGGTGGGAAGGTAGATGCCATCACCGCTGCCACCATCAGTAGCCGCGCCTTCCTCGACGCTGTGAACCGCGCTTGGCGCACCTTCTCCTCTCTCGAAGGCGCCGCCACAGCACCCGCTACGAACTCTCAAGAATAGCCCCTCCTATGAAACCACTCGATATCATTCGCAACGGGATCGCGACGGAGAACCCGACCTTCGTACTCCTCCTGGGGATGTGCCCCACGCTGGCGACCACGACCTCCGCGCTCAACGGGCTGGCGATGGGTCTGGCCACGATGTTCGTGCTCATCTGCTCCAATACCGCTATCTCGCTCATCAAGCACCTCGTCCCCGACGCCGTGCGTATCCCGAGCTTCATCGTCGTCATCGCTGGCTTCGTGACTATCGTGCAGATGCTCATGCAGGCTTTCGTCCCCTCGCTCTACGCTTCCCTCGGCCTCTTCATCCCGCTGATCGTGGTGAACTGTATCGTCCTCGGGCGTGCCGAAGCCGTAGCTGCTAAGCAGGGGGTACTCCACAGCGCACTCGACGGCGTGGGTATTGGCCTCGGCTTCACCCTCTCGCTGACGCTGCTGGGCTTCGTCCGTGAGTTCCTCGGTAGCGGCTCTATCTTCACCCTCCAAGTCCTCCCCAAGCAGTACGGCGCCCTGCTCTTCGTCCTCGCTCCTGGGGCGTTCCTCGTCTTGGGTTATCTCATTGCTCTGAAGAATAAGCTGAGCGCAAAGAAGTAAATCTCATGACTCACTATCTCCTCCTCTTCGTTGCGGCGGTATTCGTCAACAATGTCGTCCTCTCGCAGTTCCTCGGTATCTGTCCCTTCCTCGGCGTCTCGAAGAAGGTAGACACGGCTATCGGCATGGGCGCTGCCGTGACCTTCGTTCTGGCGCTATCGACGATGTGTACCTTCCTCCTGCAGAAGTTCGTCCTTGAGCCCTTCGACATGGTCTATATGCAGACCATCTCCTTCATCCTCGTCATCGCCGCCCTCGTGCAAATGGTCGAGATCATCCTGAAGAAGGTGTCCCCTGCACTCTACCAAGCCCTCGGCGTCTTCCTCCCTCTCATCACGACGAACTGCTGCGTCCTCGGGGTCGCCATCCTCGTCATCCAGAAGGAATACACGCTGCTGGAGAGCGTCGTCTACGCCATCTCCATCGCTATCGGCTTCACGCTCGCCCTCGTGGTCTTCGCTGGCATCCGTGAGCAACTCTCTCGCACTGAGCTGCCCGCCTCGATGAAGGGCATTCCCATCGCCCTCATCTCCGCCGGCATCCTCGCTATGGCCTTCATGGGCTTCAGCGGCATGGTGAAGATGTAAGGCGCACAAGCCTATCCATCATAAAGCCAAGGGGCAGTTCACTATGAGTGAACTGCCCCTTGCTTTTACTCCAAGCATAAAGCTATTTCTCCTCTGTCTTATCCTTCATATACCGGAAGTAGTACGGGAAGGCTTCCTCACTACGAATTAACTTCAATTCTCCAAAACGAAGAGGATCACTTATTTCCTCTCGTCCAACCGGTCGATCAATGAACATCTTGCGGATCAGTAGGCGGGCTTCAGGATAGTTCTCTCCCAGAATACTCTGTATCTGGTCTGAGAGACCACGAGTAAGAACCTTTAATTCACCTGCACATTGTGCAAGATTATTATAAATCGTAAGATGCCTATACTGTAGTAATGAGAGTAAGAAGAAGTCTGCAGGATCCACCTTACTGTAGATCTCTTTATACCTGTGGAGAGTTAGATTCACATACCGCTTAAGATGTCGCACAGAAGCCAAATCCTCTGCAATAATCTTCTCAACATAGCTCCATCCCTGTAGCACTCTCTTCTGCTCTTCTTCTGGAAGCCACAATAAGTGCACCTTCCAATATTCTCTCATCTTTTCCTTTAGGACCTCACTATCCATCTCTGGAAGAATCACCTCCCATGTCACATACTTATCGATGAAGCTATGATCTAAGCCGTGAGATAAGTGCTTACTCAGCACATTATTAACGTACTCCTTGTCGTATGCCATGACAAAGACCACGTTATTGAAAGAGGCATTGCGATCAACAAGCTTCAGTACCTCAATTATCTCTTCCCCTGTCAAGCGGTCGAGGTCATCAATGATGACGTACACACGCCTACCAATAATACGTAGAGCATCGTTAATAGCCTGCTCGTCCTTCTCTGGGAGAAGGAGGGTCAGTAGACTCTCCAAGGGGCGTGTCCATTCATACTGTCCAAGCAACCCTAAGTGCTTGGTATAGCGTCCAAGTAAAAAGCCGAAGCCCGAACAATACTTAGATAACTCTTTGGAAAAAGCATCAAAGAAATCCTCTTGAATATGAGCTACACTCTTTGAAGCACGTGGATTAAAGCAGACAACAATATCCCCATGCTCTTTTACCTTCTTCGCAAGAAGATTAACGAAGGAGGTTTTTCCCTTTCCCCACTGAGCAACGATACCCATCGTAAGGGATTCTCTTCTTAAGTCAAGTGACTTCAGGCTATCCGAAAGTATCCCAACCACACCACAGAAACCTAACCAATCTTCATCTTCCGACTTAATCGGCCTATCAGTCTCAATTCCTTGTACTCTACTCCGACGCAAACTTGCTCGCCATTTTGGGAGGAACGTCACAATATAAACACCTTGTTGCACAACGCACAACAGATAAGGAAGTAGGAAAAGATCAACCCAAGCTATCTCTCCTCCCTCCGTAATTGTCCAAAAGTAAGAGGAGCTATAATAACCACGATAATATACATAGAGCACAAAGAAAAGAACTCCTACGTAGTAAATACCAGTTAATAGATAGCTCGATCTATGAGTCCATATCCAATAAAGCTGATAGAGAACTATGAGCACAATCATCGTTCCAAACCAAGGCATCAACTCTTTTGACTTAAGGAATTGATAAACATGGTCAAGGAGCGGGAAGAGCAGCTCTTGCACATGAATATAGACGATTCCAATAAGGGTCACTACAAAGAGATAGCTAAAGAGTTGCTGGACACTAAGCCCCAAAGCCCCAAAGAAGTGTTGTTTGAACTTAGGCCAAAGATCAACAGTGGTAGTTGCATCCATTTGCTTAAATATTATGTAGTATCAAGGTAATAGCACCCGCGAGGGGGATTGCTTACGTAAAGGTAAAGAATTCGCGCTTGGTCTTAGAGGGCGCACGCATACAGGGTATTAGACTAGGAAAATAAACGCACTACGCCCCGCCTTCAATAGACGAAAGCGGGGCGTAGCTATTATTAGCGGGATATTGCTCGGAGGGACTACATCATGCCGCCCATGCCACCCATACCGGGGTTCATGGCGGGCATAGCGGGAGCATCCTCCTTCTTGTCGGCGATGACGCACTCGGTCGTGAGGAACATACCTGCGATCGATGCAGCGTTCTCCAGCGCTACACGCGTGACCTTTGCAGGGTCGATGACGCCCGAAGCATAGAGGTTCTCAAACAGATCAAGGCGAGCGTTGTAGCCGAAGTCACCTTCGCCATCCTTGACGCGCTGCACGATGACAGCACCTTCCTTACCAGCGTTGGCGACGATCTGACGCAGGGGCTCTTCGACAGCACGGCGGATGATCTCGATACCCGTCGTCTCGTCTTCGTTCTCCCCGACGAGGCCGTCAAGAGCACGGACAGCACGCAGGAGCGCCGTACCACCACCAGGGACGGTACCTTCTTCGACGGCAGCACGCGTAGCGCTGAGGGCGTCGTCAACGCGGTCCTTCTTCTCCTTCATCTCGACTTCGCTGGGTGCACCGACGTAGAGGACGGCGACACCACCGGAGAGCTTAGCCAGACGTTCCTGGAGCTTTTCGCGGTCGTAGTCGGAGGTCGTGTTAGCGATCTGCGCCTTGATCTGAGCGGCACGCTCGCGGATAGCGTCCTTGTCACCAGCGCCATTGACGATGGTGGTGTTGTCCTTCGTCACGCTGATCTTCTCAGCCTTACCGAGCATATCGAGGCTGACAGCGTCGATGCTGAGGCCGGTCTCTTCGCTGATGACGACGCCATCGGTGAGGATAGCGATGTCCTGCAGCATAGCCTTACGGCGGTCACCGAAGCCAGGAGCCTTGACGGCACATACCTTCAGACCACCACGCAGGCGGTTGACTACGAGGGTAGCGAGGGCTTCGCTGTCGATATCCTCGGCGATGATGAGCAGGGGACGACCCGTCTGTACGGTCTGCTCGAGGATAGGAAGGATCTCCTTCAGCGTAGAGATCTTCTTGTCGTAGATGAGGATATAGGGGTTCTCCAGCTGGGCCTCCATCTTCTCGGAGTTGGTGACGAAGTAGGGAGAGATATAGCCGCGGTCGAACTGCATCCCTTCGACGACCTCGACAGTCGTCTCGATACCCTTGGCTTCTTCGACGGTGATGACACCTTCCTTGTTCACCTTACGCATGGCCTCGGCGATGAGCTGACCGATCTGCTCGTCGCCGTTAGCGGAGATCTTAGCTACGTGCTCGATCTTCTCGAAGTTGTCACCGATCTCCTGCGCCATAGAGCGGATCTCAGCAACGATCTTAGCGACAGCCTTGTCGATACCGCGCTTGAGATCCATAGGGTTAGCACCTGCGGTGACGTTCTTCAGCCCGACACCGATGATGCTCTGGGCAAGGATCGTAGCCGTGGTCGTACCGTCACCAGCATCGTCGTTGGTCTTAGAAGCAACCTCCTTGACGAGCTGAGCACCCATGTTCTCAAATGGATCTTCGAGCTCAATCTCCTTAGCTACGGAGACACCGTCCTTAGTGATGTGGGGTGCGCCGTAGGTCTTACCGAGGATGACGTTGCGACCCTTAGGGCCGAGGGTTACCTTGACGGCGTTAGCCAGAGCGTCGACGCCGCGCTTGAGGCTCTCACGTGCCTCTATATCGAACTTGATTTCTTTTGCCATGATTGTATCTGATATCTGTATTTCTTACTTAGCGAGAAGGGATTAGATCGTAGCGAGGACGTCGGACTGACGCATGATGAGGTACTTCTCACCTTCGTGCTCGATCTCGGTGCCAGCGTACTTGCCATAGAGGACGACGTCGCCAGCCTTGAGGACCATCTCTTCGTCCTTCGTGCCACCACCTACGGCGATGACTTCGCCACGCAGGGGCTTTTCCTTAGCTGAATCGGGGATGATGATACCGCTCACGGTCTTCTCTTCTTGGGCAGCGGGGCGAATGAGTACGCGGTCTGCCAGGGGCTTAATGCTCATGATCTAAGTAGTTATATGTGTTGTTTTATATTCTTCGTTTCGCTTGAGGTTGGGGTATAAGGCTCCCCGCTCACGTCCTCTACCGAGCAAGGAGCGTGCCAAAGCCCAGCGAAGCCCCATTCTGCGCGCCTCCTGCCAATATGACACACCGCCCCCACCTCCTGCTGTCAGCGAGTACGACATTATATGTCAAGCGCACGAAGGAATGGGCGAGCAAAGGACCGAAGAGCAGGGATACCGCTCCCATCCATTACAAGACGCTTGCACCGTGCCGTACGCTACGCAGCGCATAGCAGTGCAACCTTGAGCCTCGCCTCTTCGCAGGTAAAAACAAGAAACAATAGTGGAATGCCCTCCTATCCGTGCGAAGAAAAGCTGTGAACCTATGGTAGATAAGCTTCATCTACGTACGTGGCTCTAATATCTACGTACGTAGTCTTTAGGATTTGCGTACGTAGTCGTTAAGACCACGTGCGTAGACAGAGGAAGATCACTACGGGAAGCTGCCTTTTTCTCCACGCAAATACCACTTTTCCTCAGGCGGATTCTCTTCCTTTGATATAAGCCTTCGGTCTGAATTCGTTATATTTGCAGGCAGTAGCACCTCGCACAAGATTATGCAGACCAACGAGCGATATACCCGTCGGCTGGCGACCCTCTTCCTCGGGCTCTTCCTGAGTCTCCTGGCGATGGTCAGCCTACACGACTTCAGCCACCGCGCTGACGTCGTGCAGGACGTCGTATCTACAGAGGGCTACACCTCCTACGTGACGAAGACCGACTGCTCGATCTGTCACTTCATCCATACCCCGTTCTTAGCTCTCGCCATCGGTACGCTGCTCGCAGCAGTGGCTCTCGGCGTGTGCCTCCTCGGGGTGCGCCTGGTGCGCCTCGTCCACTCGATCCGCAGGGATGCGGTACAGCTACGGGCACCTCCCACCTTCGCCTAAATCGCTTACCAGAGGCCACTTGTAGGGTAATCTTTGCCCTGCCTCTACCCCCTATGTATCACTTATAGCGTGCTCCCTGCCTGTATGGGAGTGCTACGCTTGGCCGTGTAGCTCGTGGCTACAGCTGGCTATATACGCGAAGAGGACCGCTATGCCATAGCCTCTTCCCGACCCTTCATCCATATCATCCTTTTCCTACCTATGTGCTATCTATCACTGGCAAGATGGCGCAGCGTCCTCCTATCTCTGGGGATGCTCCTCGCCCTTGCCCTGGGTGCATGCCCTGTGCACGCCCAGAGCCGTAGCCTCATCATCCAGGTCCTCGACGATCGAACTGGAGAGCCCCTCCCAGGCGCCGTCGGCCACATCGGCCGTCGCTCCATGCAGACCGACCTCAAGGGCCAGCTGACCCTCGCCCTCACGGGGAGCGAGGAGGACGGCCTGCACGTCCATCTCATCGGCTATCACGAAGGCTTCATCCCTCTGGACAAGCTCCGCAGCACCCCCAGCCCCTTCACCCTGCGTCTGCGCCCTGAGGACCGCGACATCTCTTCGGTGAAGGTCGTCGGCAACCGCCGTCCTGTCTCTGCCAACGTCGTCTCCACGAAGGTCTCTACCGAGCGCATCGAGCGTAACCTCGGGCGTAACCTCGCCTCGCTCCTCACCGAGGTCAGCGGCGTCACGAGCCTGCAGACGGGCACGACGACAGCAAAGCCCGTCATCCACGGCATGTACGGCACGCGTGTACTCATCGTCAATAATGGCGTCCGTCAGTCGGGCCAGCAGTGGGGCGACGACCACGCCCCCGAGGTCAGCGTCGATGCCAACGACCAGGTCCACGTCGTCAAGGGCGCCGAAGCGGTACGCTATGGAGCAGAGGCGATCGCTGGTGTGATAGTCATGAATCAGAGCTCTTTGCCCTACGATGAAGCTGGTCTGAGAGGAAGCATAGCAGGAGCGTACGCCACGAATGGGCACCGCCTGAGCTCGTCCGTACGCCTCGAAGGGATCTTCCCAGGCTACACGCCTTTAGCCTACCGCCTGCAGACATCTTACACCAATGCAGGGGACCGATCCTCAGCCCACTACCGGCTGATGAATACCGGGGTGCGTGAGCTCAACAATGCCCTCACGCTGGGATGGAGAAAAGACCAGCTGACGATCGAAGGTCTCTTCAGCCGATATCAGAATAAGACGGGCCTTCTGCCCTCCGGCCATCTGCGTAGCCGAGAAGGCATGGCGGAGCTCCTTGAGCGAGGGAAGCCTGACCTCTTCCGCCCCTTCTCCCGTGAGATCAGTAGCCCCTACCATAGCGTCGTCCACTATCTAGCTCGACTCAAGGGGACTTGGAGCAATGAGCATCTCGGGCTCTTCACGCTCCAAGGCTCCCTCCAGCGAGACCGAAGAGAGGAGTACGCCATCCGCAGAAACAGTGCCTACTCCGCAGTACCGACCCTCTCACTCTCTCTAACCTCCCTTCAGACCGATGCCTCATGGCGCAAGCACTACCACCACTGGGACAGCGAAGCCGGATTACACGGCGAGTACCTTGACAACTACAGCAACGCTGGCACTGGCTTCACGCCACCGATCCCGAACTATACCCAAACCTCTTGGGGTGGTTATGCTCTACAGCGCTACCAAGCTGACCACTTTGGCCTTGAAGCAGGGCTTCGTCTCGAGCAGACGAAGATGCGTGTCGCAGGCTACAACATCGCAGGGGACTATTTCTCTGGGGATCACAACTTCACCAACCTCACTTACACCCTCGGTGGGCACCTACACCTGTGGAAGGGCGGCAAGCTGACGAGCAACGTAGGACTCGCCTTCCGTGCACCACATGTACAGGAGCTCTACAGCCTGGGTAGCCAGCACGGCTCTGCAATCTTCGTCTACGGAGACAGCACACTCCGCTCGGAGCGCGGATATAAGTGGGTGACATCACTCACACACCACTCCGACAGATGGGACTTGAACATCGATGGCTATCTCCAGTGGATGGACGGATATATCTACGAGGAACCTTCGAATGAGTTTGCCCAGACACTTGCTGGGGAATATCCCATCTTCCGCTACCGCCAGCGGGATGCTTTCTTCCGCGGATTCGATATTGATACCCGCTACTACATACTGCCCGAGCGACTCTATGCTCGTGTCAAGGGCTCTATGGTCTGGGCCGAAGAGCGTAAGACCGGTCGCTACTTCCCCTACATACCTGCCCTCCGTCTGTCAGAGGAAGTGGGAGTACGCATAGACCTACCCAAGAGCTGGCAGAGCGAGCTGTCGGTCAGTCATCTCTTCGTCGACCGACAGCACCGCTTCGATAGGAGCACGGATCTTACGGATAGCCCCAGCCCCTATCACCTCTTCGGCCTTGAAGCAAGCCTCTCAAAGCCCCTCCGTGGCCGTCAGGCTCTTCGCCTCACCCTCGGCGTAGACAACCTCTTCAATACAGAGTACAAGGAGTACACGAACCGTGCACGCTACTACGCTCACGATGCTGGTCGCGATGTCCGCCTGGAACTGCACTGGCACTTCTAACTGATCAACAACAAGACTTCCACACTTAATCTCCAATTAAGACAATGAACCGACTCCCTCTACGTCTCCGCTTCGGAGCACTCGCCGTCCTCCTCGTAGCTGTCCTCAGCAGCTGTGGTAAGACTACCCCTAAGGTCCCCACCGATGAACGACAGAACAAGGGGCATGACCAGCCCACTATCGCCCAGCTTACCCTCACCCAAGGGACACTCAAGGCTGGCAAGACCTTCTCCGCTCAGATGAGCCCAGACGATGTCGAGCTGGACCGTGTACATCAAACCATCGAGCTTGACCAGAGTAGCGGTCAGATCAAGTACACCGAAGGTGCGGGCTTCGTACGACGCTTCTCGGTAGAGAGCACGACGAAGGTGCCTAACCGCGTCTACCTCCTGACCATCAACTATAAGACTGCTACGGGCGAATCTATGGATGCTCAGCTCGTATCTGATGAGCAGATCAACCGCCATCAGCACTTCTTCAAGCAGATCCTCGGCTACAGCACCGGCGGGAGCAATGCCCCCATCTTCGCCCGCTACAAGGAAGCGCTGAGCTACGACTACGCTTACTGCGACCGCATCCCTCGGAAGCAAAGCAATGGCTCGGAATATCTCGACGCCAATCCCGTCGGGCTCTCGGGCTTCCTTATGTTCGTCAAGCCCGCCAATGGAGCAGAACCTAAGGAAGTAACTATGCTCATCACGCTGGGGCACTTCTTCAATACGAAGTTCACCTCCGCTGGCTCCAAGAGCATCCGTCCTTTCTACTCTACCGTCCTGCCAGGTGCAGACTCGGATATCAATATGACGATCCACTTCGACGTCGCCACCAACTAACCTCTCGACTTCATCAATTATGAAAGCAACATTCATCAAGACCCTCGCCCTCAGCCTCCTCGCAGTAGTGACGCTGGGCCTCTCTGCTTGTAAGGGAGATGATACCCCCAATGTCCCACCCACCCCTTCTCCCTCTACATCTGGAGAAATCGCTCGCGTCACGATCAAGCTGAGCATGGGGCACCTACATGGGGAACAGGACTTCCACTTCGTGCCCTCGTCAGGTAAGTATGACCTTCGAAATATCTATGATAGCCAGGAGTTCACCTTCGTCAAGAATGGCGATACCTGGAGCTTAGCACCAGGGGCACCTTACTCTGACCTCATCGCCTTCCAGCTCTTTGCCTGGGATCCTAAGGTCTACTCCTCTATCGCTCCCGACTATGGAGCTATCATTGAGCTCTACGATGCCGAGGGCAAGCTACTCAATGACCAATACACCTCTGAGGAGCTTCGCTCACAATATCAGTTCTTCTTCTACCCCACAGAAGCTACGGACTTTGATGGCAAGCCCATAGCAGTCAATGCTGCTGACCCCACCAGTATCCTACGCTATGTCTACTGCGACACCAATGTCTGGAATCAGTCTGCCTCTAAGAGCCCTACAGATGATGCTGGGAAGAAGCTCTACTATTTCCTCCCCAAGACGGAGCCTATCGGCATCAAGGGCTACTATCAGTTCCCCGAGACAGGCCACTTCCTCCTGAACATCGACCTCTGGCATAGCCCCAAGGGAAAACTTGAGGGTGGTAAGGCTTCGCCCTTCTTCGCCCCCAACGCTACAGTGAAGTCAGGCAAGCGACTCCTCCACCTCACTCTCCCCGTCAATATCGCGGCACAGAAGCGCTTCATGGATGAGGTCATCGAGGGCATCCTGAACGATTACAGCCGTCGTGTAGGCGAAGCTGAGGACAAGGACAAGGTACAGTATCAAGCGGTTCCACTCGATCAGCTGACCTCACCTAATGGCTACTTCACGGACGAAGAGATGCGTACCTTCGCTAAGCGCATGATGAAGCTCCTCGGTACGACGGACTGGGAGCGTGTAGCCATGGACTTCTATCGCTACTACTCTTCTACGGGCGACGAAGGGAGCAATAAGGGCTACTTCTAGCACTCTCTCTCATTCGTATCAGATACAGACAACGCTGTAATCCCCACTCCACAAGCGA
>NZ_ALKJ01000009.1:0-81357 GCF_000292995.1 Porphyromonas sp. oral taxon 279 str. F0450
CCCCGCCGCTATCGAGGCGGGTGCACGTGCCGTCCTCGTCGAGACGCTCCCCGAGGAGCAGCGTGCGGACGTCGCTTATATCGTCGTCGGCTCTACGGCCGAGGTGCTCGGGCTCACCAGCTCGGCGCTCCACGGCCACCCCTCTCAGGCGATGCAAGTTGTCGGTGTCACGGGGACGAATGGCAAGACGACTATCGCCACGCTCCTCTTCCGCCTCTTCCGTGCGGCGGGCTATCGCTGTGGCCTCTTGAGTACGGTGTGCAACTACATTGAGGACGAAGCCGTCCCCGCTACGCACACCACGCCCTCGGCCCCCGAGCTACAGGCGCTCCTCTCGCGTATGCAGGCAGCGGGCTGTACGCACGTCTTCATGGAGGTCAGCTCCCACGCTATGGCGCAGCATCGTGCCGCTGGGGTGCACTTCCGTGGCGGTATCTTCACGAACCTCACGCGCGACCACCTCGACTATCACGGCACGGTGCAGGAGTATCTCCGTGCTAAGAAGAGCTTCTTCGATGGGCTCGATAAGGATGCCTTTGCGCTGACGAATGCCGATGACAAGAACGGGGCCGTGATGCTACAGAATACCCGTGCGCATCAGTATAGCTATGCACTGCGTGCGGCAGCCGACTACCGTGCTGAGATCCTCGAGCTCTATCCCTACGGCACGCAGCTGCGTATCGCAGGTGTCGAGGTGCTGGTGCGACTCGTCGGCGAATTCAATGTCTACAACCTCCTCGCCGTATATGCGGCAGCGACCCTCCTCGGTATGTCGAAGGAAGAGGCTCTGCGCCGCCTGAGCGAGCTCACCGCTGTCGACGGGCGCTTCCAGAGCTTCATCTCCGAGAAACGTGGCTATATCGCTGTCGTCGACTATGCGCATACTCCCGATGCCCTCATCAATGTGCTGGAGACGCTCTCGAGTCTTCGCTCAAAGGGCGCGAAGATCATCTGCGTCGTCGGCTGTGGTGGCGACCGTGACCGCGGTAAGCGCCCGATTATGGCGCACGAGGCGGCAGTCCGTGCTGACCGCGTCATCCTCACCTCCGACAATCCCCGCAGCGAAGATCCCGTAGCGATCATCGAGGAGATGCGTGCTGGCCTAAGCCCCGAAGAGCTGAGCCGCACGCTCTCTATTACCGACCGTGCCGAGGCTATTCGCACGGCTACGATGCTGGCCTCTGCAGGCGACTTGATCCTCGTCGCAGGCAAGGGCCACGAGACTTATCAGGAGATCGCAGGTGTGCGTCATCACTTCGATGACCGCGAGATCATCCTCGAGCAGTTCGCTCACGAAGCTTAGTATTTCACTCTACACAAGATTATGATTTATCACCTTTTTGAGTACTTGACCCGTCAGGGTATTGCCTTACCTTTCTCACGTCTCTTCACCTACGTCTCCTTCCGTGTGGGCTTAGCGCTCATCGTGGCGCTCCTGATCAGCACGATCTGGGGGAGCAAGGTCATTGACTTCCTCCGCCGCAAGCAGATCGGCGAGCTGGTGCGTGACCTCGGTCTCGAAGGCGAGCAGACGAAGAAGGGCACCCCCACGATGGGGGGTATCATCATCATCATGGCGATCCTGGTGCCTACGCTCCTCTTTGCGCGACTGGACAATATCTACGTCATCCTGATGATCGTCACGACGCTCTTGATGGGGCTTCTGGGCTTTGCTGATGACTATATCAAGGTATTCAAGAAGGATAAGAACGGGCTCAAGGAGCACTACAAGATCATCGGGCAGGTCTTCCTCGGCCTCATCGTCGGGGTGACGCTCTACCTCAGCCCCTCGGTCGTCATCAAGCGCAATAGTGAGATCGTCCGTGAGGGCGGTGTGCGAGAGATTCGCTTCGAGACCACCGATACCAAGAGCCTCGAGACCTCTATCCCCTTCCTCAAGGCCAATAACCTCGATTACTCTGAGATCCTTCCCATTTCTGATCCAGGGGTGAAGAAGATCGTCGGGGTGACCATCTTCATCATGATGACGGTCGTCGTCGTTATGCTCCTCTCCAATGGTGTGAACCTCACCGACGGTGTCGATGGCTTGGCCTCGGGTTCGTCGGCTATTGTCGGCGTGGTGCTGGGGGTCTTTGCCTACGTCTCCTCGCACCACGATATGGCGGGCTATCTGAATACGATGTTTATCCCAGGGGCCGAAGAGTTGGTTATCTTCGCCGCTACGCTCGTCGGAGCGACGGCAGGCTTCCTCTGGTACAACTCCTATCCCGCACAGGTCTTCATGGGCGACACAGGTAGTCTGGCGCTCGGTGGTATCATCGGGGTCTTCGCTATCCTCATCCGTAAGGAGCTTCTCCTGCCCATCCTCTGCGGTATCTTCATCGCCGAATTTACCTCTTCCTTCATCCAGCGCTTCTACTTCAAGTACACCCGTATGCGTATAGGCAAGGGCGTGCGCGTCTTCAAGATGGCGCCTCTGCACCACCACTTCCAGCTCCCTGGTGGGGCGGCTACGGATAGTATCCTGAAGCGTCCTATCGCTAAGATCCCCGAGGCTAAGCTGACGATGCGCTTCTGGCTCATCGGCATTCTGCTGGCTGTGGTGACCATCGTCACGCTGAAGATCCGATAATAGGAGGGCCTGCCGAGTGATCCAAATAGAAGATAAGATCGTCAGTCAAGACCTCTTCGACGTACTCTTCGTCTGCGACTACGACACCTGCAAGGGGGAGTGCTGCGTCGAAGGCGATAGCGGTGCGCCGCTGGAGGAGGGCGAAGCAGAGCAGCTTCGCCAGTGCCTGCCCCACGTGCGTCACCTTCTCTCCCCTGCAGCCCTCAAGATCATCGAGGAGCAGGGCGTCAGCTACCTCGATGAAGATGGCGATGAGGTGACCTCTATCGTGAATGGGCGTGACTGCGTCTTCACCACCTACGACGAGCAGGGACGCTGTGCCTGCGCTCTTGAGAAGGTCTATGGCGAAGGGAAGACGGACTTCATCAAGCCCATCAGCTGTCAGCTCTATCCCGTGCGCCTGACGAAGTACCCCACCTTCACGGCGGTGAACTACCACAAGTGGTCGATCTGCAAGTGCGCGCTCAAGCTCGGGCGTAAGCTCCAGGTGCCCGTCTATCAGTTCCTGCGTGCACCGCTCGTCCGCGCCTTCGGCGAAGAGTTCTACACGCAGCTGGAGGAGGTCGCAGCCCTCTTGAAGGCCGAGCGCGAAGAGGCGGAAGCGAGCCAGAACTAAGCTTCTCCCTCGCACCACCAAATACATACCCATACGCATCGCCCCGTGATCCACTCTTCGGATCACGGGGCGATGTCTTTGTTTTTGGGGGCGTGTGCGAGTGTTTCTACACGGCCTGGATAGCTTCCTCCTCTGATACCTGTTGTTCCCTTCTTATTATAGAGGGGCTGCTACGAACCTATATAGGTCACTGCTTCGACCAATATAGCTCCGCGTGACGATCTATATAGCTCCGCGTGACGATCTATATAGCTTCGCATCGTGACCAATATAGGTCAGCTCATCGACCTATATAGGAATAGGCCACCATCCTATATAGGGTGGGGGAGTAGGTCCAAATAATAAGGGGGAGCAGCATCGTGCTGCTCCCCCTCTATGCGGTGTACCTTGGGGCGATGAAAAGCCCACAGGGTGGATACTACTTCTTAGCCGTAGAATCCGTCTTAGCCTGGACGCCTTCGCCAGCGTTGTAGTGCTCGTTGAGGTACTTGATGAAGTCCTCGGTGATGTCGAGCGCGTCTTCTGCGTAGAGGATGTTGTCGCCGACCTTGGTGAGGATGAGCTTGTAGCGGCCATCCTTGTTGTAGTCCTTGAGCTGCTCGCGGATCGACTTCATCATATCCTCGAGGAGGGACTGCTGCTTGAGGGCAAGCTTTTCGGAGAGCTCAGCGCTGAGAGCCTGACCTTCCTGCTGCATGCGGATGAGCTTCTGCTGCTCAGCCTGCTGGGCTTCTGCAGAGACGAAAGCGTTGATGCGCATACGGCGCTCGAAGTCGGCTGCAGCCTTCTGGATAGCAGCGCTCTTACCCTGAAGACGGGTCTGGTGAGCGGCAGCATCCTTCTCAAGAGCTTCCTTGATTTCCTGTGCGAACTTATACTGTGAGGTGACACTGTCCATGTTCACAAGAGCAATGGGCAGGCCAGTAGCTTGTACTTCAACGGGAGTGGTGGGGGTAGACTTCTGCTCGGCCTTGTTCCCTCCACAGGAGGAGAGGCAGAGGGAGCTGGTGAGTGCGATGGCGAGTGTGCCGAGGCTTACGAAACCTTTCTTTGTCATAGGTAGATTATGATTTGTAATGGATATGCGGGGTGGATAGTGAGGGCTATAGAGGTCGCTTACCCCTCGTCAGCGGCGAGGCGCTCAGCCAGAGTCTTGTGGCGCTGGGCGTCCTTGTGCTGTGACGTGTGGCACGAAATACCACGCTGCTGCATAGCACGGTTGCCCCCAACGTGTGTGCTGGGGAAGCGCCCGTTCTTCTTGAAGATCACCCCGATAGAGAGGAGGAAGACCACGAGCCCCATAGCGAGGAGTGAGATGAGGAATAGTGACATACTACTCTTTGTCTTTGCCTTTAGAGAGAATGAAAAGCATGACTGCACCGACGAAGAGTACTATCGAAAGGAGTGCCATGCTTGTTTTTTATCGTTATATTTGTTGGGAGCAAAGGTACAAGTTTTCGCTGATTAAGGCCTTAAGTGTACTACGAGGGGTACGGAAAAGTGCTGCTTGTCGCCCTGCCAACACATTTACCTATACGTAAACATCAAGTAAAGCAATGGAAATTACAGAGCTGAACCCCAAGATTGTCTGGAAGTACTTCCATGAGATCACACAAGTCCCCCGCCCCTCGAAGAAGGAAGAGAAGATCATCGCTTACCTCGAGAAGTTCGCTAAGGACCACGGTATTGAGTACAAGAAGGATAAGGTGGGCAACATCGTCATGTGCAAGCCTGCTACCCCTGGCTACGAAGACCGTGTCAAGCTCATCCTGCAGAGTCACGTCGACATGGTATGCGAGAAGAACGCTGGTACCGTGCACGACTTCGACAACGACCCCATCCGTACCATCATCGATGGCGAATGGCTCCATGCTGACGGCACCACCCTCGGTGCTGACAACGGGATCGGCTGTGCTGCACAGCTCGCCGTCCTCGCCTCGGACGACATCGAACACGGGCCTATCGAAGCCCTCTTCACCATCGACGAAGAGACCGGTATGACCGGTGCCTTCGCCCTCCAGCCAGGCTTCCTCACCGGTAAGATCCTCATCAACCTCGACAGCGAGGACGAAGGTGAGCTCTTCATCGGCTGCGCCGGCGGTAAGGGTATCGTCGCTACCTTCAAGCCCGAGTACAAGGCTGCCCCTCAGGATCTTGTATGGCTCCGTGCCTCCGTCTCTGGCCTCAAGGGCGGTCACTCTGGTGGTGAGATCCACGTCGGTCTCGGTAACGCTAATAAGCTCCTCACGCGCTACCTCTACGCTCTTGAGAAGAACCTCGACTGGTGCCTCGCTGAGATCGGTGGCGGTAACCTCCACAACGCTATCCCCCGCGAAGCTCACGCGCTCATCGGTGTCAAGCCCGCTGACAAGGCTAAGGCTGAGGAACTCCTCCGCGAGCTCGATGCTGCTGTACGCAATGAGCTCAAGGCCGTTGACCCCAAGGTCCGCCTCGATATCGAAGACGCTGCTGCTCCTGCACAGGTCATCGACTGCAAGACGAAGTCTGCTCTCGTACGTGCGCTCTATGCTTGCCCTCACGGTGTACTCGGTATGAGCCACGAGCTGGAAAATCTGGTAGAGACGTCGAATAACCTCGCTTCTATCAAGCAGCGTGACGGCGTGATCCTCGTCGAGACCAGCCAGCGTAGCTCCACGACGAGCCTGCGCGACAGCGCTTCGGAGATGGTAGCCTCTGTCTTCGAGCTCGCTGGTGCTGATGTCAAGGTCACCGACTCTTACCCAGGCTGGAAGCCCAACCCAGACTCTGCTATCCTGAAGGCTTCGGCTGATGCTTATCGCAAGCTCTTCGGCAAGGAAGCAGCTGTCAAGGCTATCCACGCTGGTCTCGAGTGCGGTCTGATCCTCGATGTCTATCCCGACCTTGATATGGTATCCTTCGGTCCTACGCTCCGTGACGTACACTCACCCGCTGAGCGTATCGAGATCAAGACGGTAGACCTCTGGTGGCGTCACCTCCTGCAGGTCCTCAAGGAAATCCCTGCAGCTAAGTAGTCGTCTCTGATACTAAGCCCAATCAAGCAGGCTCCCCCTGTGCGAAGCTTTCGCACAGGGGGAGCTTTTGTTTTTATATATGGTGAAGTTCACTCCCTCTCGAAGCGTAGAGCATAAGGGTATAGAGAAGGGGAGTGCGAACCACTACTACTTCGAGGCGCGAACCAGTAGTGGTTCAAGTGCGAATGACTACTGGTCTGTACTGCGGATCACTATTGCTCCACGATTCTCAAGTCACTGCCTCGCCTCACGACGCTTTAGTGATAGCCCGCTTACCAGCATAAAAGTAGCGCCCCACTTCCCTCTGCGGGAGGTGGGGCGCCATCATATAGAGGGAGGGCTGAAACTATGCCTTGCGGTGGAAGATATATCCCTTCAGCGGTTGGGGGGAGAAGGACGGCGTCTTGCTCTCTGGGTCGATGGTGACTGATGCCGTGGTGAAGTTAGCCACGAGCTTAGTCGAGCTGATTTCCGCGCGGAAGTCCTTCAAGAGGATCGCTTCGCCGAAGGGGGTGGTATGGATGATGTCGGTGATGTAGAGCGTCTGCCCCTCGAGGCGATAGGAGGTCGTGTAGCTCATCGTGCGAGGGCTCCCCGAGGGCGTGAGGGAGAAGCGCACTTCGCTGTCACTGACGAAGTCGAGGAGCATCGTCCCCGTCCCCTCAGTCCATAGAGAGCTGGCGAGGCCGCTGGACTTGGGCTCCTGAGGACTACCCTTGCTACAGCTCTGTAGGCCACAGACGAGGATGAGTAAGAGTAAAAGGAGTGGGGTGAGATACCACTGACGCTTGGGGAAGGAGTAGCGTGCCATAGTAGATAAGCGATAGATGGTGGGACTAATGAGCAGCCTCCACGATGTCGAAGAAGAACGGTGCGTAGCCTGCCTTGACGTACGCTGACTTGCACCCATGTGGGACGATGAGACGCTCGATGCGCCCCTGCTTTGTCGTACGGAAGAAAGCCATAGAGCCCAGTATCGGAGGGGTCTTCCCGAGAGCCCGAACGGTCTCCAGCGATCCGCATAGGGCGAAGGCCTGATCATCGATGCGCTGAAGGCTCTCTGGAAGCGTGATCTCAGGGAGGCTGCTGGCGTAGAAGGCTAGCGGGCCGATGGTGCGTAAGCGCTGGGGGAGTGTGACGGACTCCTGGATCTGTGCGGAGAAGAAGGCTGCTTCGCCTATGCTCCGAAGTGTAGAGGGGAGGAGGAGCTGCTTGATATTGAGCGCCGTCCTCAGGTCGATCTGCTGATTGATGATGAAGTAGCCATAGGCTCCAGCGGCCAGTGCGCGTGCTCCGAGCGTCTCGAGCCCCTCAGGCAGGCGGAGTGTCTTGGCCTGGATCGTGGAGAGAGGTCCCTTATCCTGATTGGGGTGCTGGATGAAGAAGGTGCTACTGAGTGTGGTGATGGCTGAGGGCCCAGCAAAGGTGATATCATCGAAGCGCCCGGTAAGGGTGACGGCCTTCAGCGATCGGGGGAGGGTAAGCGGACTACTGAGCTCCAGGAGTGCCCGTAGCTCCTCGAGGCCTTCGGGGAGTACAAGCTCATCCTTTACAGAGGAGATCTTCAGATCATCCTCCCCGCCTCTCAGCTCCACGAAGAGCTTCGGCTGATTGCAGTAGAGTTGCTTGAGGCTTTTGGGGAGGTGGAGTTGCTCCGTAGCGAACTCTCCGAGCTCGATCTTCTCATAGCCTTCGGGCAGGGTGAGACTTGTGTAGATGAAGTTGAGCCCGAAGCTGATAAGTCCCTTTAGCCTGCGAGGTAAGGTCAGCGCCTTGATCGTGAGACCTGATGCGAAGGCCGAGGGGAGGATATCGTCTTCTACAGCTACTGGGGTAGGCTCGGGGTCACTGAAGAAGCGCTTCTTAGGGAGGACAGTGCGACCGCCACTGACGATGCGTGTATCGGAGAGATCGAGGGCGTCAATGCGGGCATTCTGCTCGCTGAAGAAGAGTAGGTCGGAGCCATTGATCGGGCCATGGACGATGATCTTGGAGAAGTAGGGCATCTCCTTAGCGACCATGGGTAGAAGCCCTGGGACCTTCTGTGTAAGCTCCAGCACTCCATCCGTGTAGGTGTAGGTAGGGGCTGCGTGGTGGCGTACTGTCACAGCTACCGAGTCCTCAGAGAAGAAGCCTGAGAGGGGATTGCCCAGGCGTACATAGACGGTCGTCTCACCATCAGTGAGGCCGCGTACCCGCCCCTCGCTATCGACTGAGGCGATGGAGGGATCGGCGACACTCCATGAGAGTGCCTCTGTAGGCTTGTAGTCTTCGGGGAGGAAGCGGTAGGGGAGCGTGTAGGTCTCGAGGGGATTGATCGTGATCGAGCGATCACGCAGGTAGACCCCAGAGGAGATGAGGGTGAAGTGGCGGCTGGCTCGCACGCGCTTGCCCCCTGACTGGAGTGAGGTCACGAGGACCGTAAGCTCGCCCTTGCGGAGGGGCTTCAGTACGCCCCCGTACTGGATGGATGCGATGCTGGCGTCGGAGACACTCCATGAGAGACGTGGGGACTCGACTCGAGGTGTAGAGGTGACCGAGAGGTGGTACTCCCTACCCGTATAGAGGGTGTCGGAGCCTAAGGAGGCTATCGTGAGCGTCTCGATGGCAGGATCCTCCTGTGAGCAGGAGAGGAGGGAGAGGATGGCGAGGAGCGCCGTGATGGCGATGCGGTAGTTCATCGTGCTGAGCGTGCTTAGTGCGTCTGACGGATGGTGAAGATGATGGGGGATAGACCTTCGCCCGTCGGGGGGATAAGGCGTATCTGGGTGCTGCGATCAGCTCCACTCGTATTCTTATCCAAGTAGAAGGCGATCGAGCTGACATAGCCCGTCTCGGGATCTATCCCGAGCTCTGCCTGGATCCAGCCACTGCGCGCCTGAGGCTTGGTGATCTGGATCTGCTCCTGTGAGAGATTGGTGGTGAGGGCAATCGTGGCGACGACCATCTTGCTGCTCTCATCGTCGGGGAGCGCTGCCAGATCAAGAGTGGTGTCTTCGCTGGTGGCGAACTCATATACTCCCGTGAAGGGTGCTTGCTCACAAGTGAACTGCAGAGGAGCTAGCTTCGGTCCTATATATTCGCTTCCTACATACGTGCCAAAGGTGGCGGTGATGGAGAAGCGTCGGATGGTGCGTAGCGGGTTAGCTGTGACACGTATTCCCTTGAAATTCGTTAGATCGGGGTAGTGGATAGTCGAGCCCTCGGGTACAGGGAGTTCCGCTCCCCAAGAGCGCTCGGGGAGGGTGACGAAGGTTGGGCGAGTCCACTCGATATCATCAAAGTGAAGATTCGTCCGGTAGCTGAGGGCAAACTCAGATGCTTCAGCTGGGAGGGTGATACGCTCCTCGCTCTTGCCATGCTGGCTGTGGAGATAGAGATGGCGCTTGTGGTTGGGTAGCTGGAGGAATCCCCAAAGCTTCTGATCGTTCGCATCATTGGTGATACAGTAGACGAGGCTGAAGCCCTTGCTCATCAGGAGTGAGAGATCGAGGAAGTCCGCACTCGTCGTGGTCTGCCCCGTGAGGGTGACTCCGCCGGGGCTCTTGATGAGTCGGAAGTACCGCTGGAGCGCTGGACGCTCCATCTGCTCATCCTGCGTATTGACGGCGTATTGCCAGAAGGGACTACGATACTTCTCTCGGTAGTCTGGCGTCACCTCGCCATCGCCATTCCGCTCTATCTGACCCTCGAGGTTGTGACTGTCGACATAGACAGTGAGGTGGAGCTTGCTCAGCGGTAGATCGGTCTTCAGCGGAATAGAGATCTGCTGGGGAAGCATCCCAAGGCTTGTGAACATCTGCTCAGGGTGCGCAAACGAGACGGTAGAGTGTCCCAGCTGGAGGTAGTCAAAGGAGATCTTTTGGTCTGCGAATTGAGCATCAGCAAGCGTGATGCGTACTCGGCGCTGTGCCATACTCGTCGGGATAGCATCTGCACGGAGGCTGATACCCCAGCTATCCTCGGTCTTGATGATCTGTAAGTCGTGCACCCAATCGCTCGAGCCCTCTCCGTAGTCATAGCTTATGCGTAGCTGGTCTCTGGAGAGGTTGGTGCGGAAGAGTATGGGGTCGGTATGCGCCCCTCCAGTGGCGGAAAGAGGTATCGTGTAGATCTTCTCTTTGTTGCTATAGTATGTGCTTAAGGGGAAGCCCAAGACCGGGATATAGGGGAAGAGATACCTATCGGTAGCCAGCGACTCATCGGCCTCCTGACGGATCGTGATACGGCGAGCAGCCTGGCGTCCTCCTCGCTCGATGATCTGGAGGATGAGCTCTGCTTGGCGGGCGAAGGGCGTACTATTGCGAGCTGCATAGACGAGGAGCTGACCACGACGAAGCTCTGTCTCGATCCAGTCCTCTGCCTCGGTGATCTGTAAGCGCTCATCGGTGACCGAGGAGGAAAAGGGTATATATAACGTATCCCCTGTACTGCGAGCGGTGAGCTCCAGGCCTTTGCCTCCATCATTGAGGTCAAGCTGCGGCGTCTCCGCTGTACTACGACAGGTGGAGAGGAGAAGTATTGAGAGGAGGGTGAGGAGGTAGGCTTTGACTTTCATCATCATGTGTGTAGCTACTTGGACTTGACCTTGTGTAGGGTAATGTAAGCCGAGATCATCCCTGGCTCAGAGATATGGACGAGGGTAGACTCCTCTTCGGCACGTACGAGTTCCATGATCAGGGTGACGTCGTGCCGCGCATAGGTCGTGGCTATCGGGGGGATCACGTCGATCTCGAAGGTGCCAGCATAGTGGTCGGTATCTCCTCGGAAGGGGAAGAGTGGGAAGGTGAGGAGGACCTTGCTCCCAGCGACACGCCATGTTCCCTTATAGATATTGATCCCATACTGTAGGACGGGGAGTGAGCTCAGCAGTACCTGACCGTTGCTCTGGAAGCTAAGTTGGTAGCGCGAGAGGAGTGGATAGACATTATATAGGGCGTCATCGATATAGAGGACACGCTTCCAAGTCTCAAGATCGACGCGATAGGAGCCGAGGATGGTACGATAGTCTATTGGGGCTTGGCTAATCGGATTGCGTTCGCTCCAGGATGGGTCGATGACATCGGTTTCCTTGCTCCAGTAGTCATCTTGAGCCCCCTTACCCGTCATCAGCGCCGAGAAGCTGTAGTCGGGATTGACAAAGAAGGCCTCCATGGTGAGCATATTATTCAATAGGTTGAAGCGACGAATCTTCATCCGATACTCCAGATCTCCGCCGATGGGAGAGCCGACTCGTACAAGGAGCTCTTCGGGGGCCTTGGGGTCCAGAGCCCAGGTGCCTGTGTAGTAGAAGATCGTGCTCCCAAACTCCTCGATGACATAGGTGGCATAGACTTGCCCTGTCTTAGAGAGATAGAGGGAGTTGAGATGCTTGCCTGCTACGTTGAGTATGGGTCGGGCTGCAGCGGATAGGTTCCCGAGACTTTGTGGGAGGATCACCTCTTGCTTCTCGTGGTCGATCTTCCACGTCACGCCGATTAGCTTCTCCAGGGTGAGTGAAGAGGGGAACTGGATGCGACTCTTCTGTCCCGAGGGATCGGTCGGGAGATCATTGGTGCAGGCGGTGATGAGCGCAAGGAGTAGCGCAAGGAGGTAGGGGCGTCTGCTTATCATCGGGGCTGAGGTGTGAGGGTGATCTTCTTGAAGTCGGCGACATAGCCACTTTGTAGGGCTACGGAGAAGGCTGGCGTGGCGAGGCCTGTGGTGACATCGTAGGTATAGTATCCGTTGTAGGGAGCTTCGCTACTTGTACGGACATAGCGCAGATAGAGGCGCCCGTCGATGACCGTCCCGATATTCACACCTTGGCGGAAGGCCGAAGAGGGGCGTAGTGACGCTATTGGCTCTGCTTGGCGTGTCGCCAGATCGATGGTGTAGTACTGCCATTCGTCTTGGGGGATCTCGCTTCTGATAGCTGATAGCTGGTGGGCAGAGACCATCGTTAGGAGTTTGCCTTGGTAGACATAGATCCCGTTGAATCGTGCGGGGTAGCTGAGGCCAAGATCCGAGATCTTTACCTGCCAGTCGGGGTCTACTTCATGTCTACCATGGCGGATACGATAGATGAGAGAGTTCTGATAGAAGCCGAGGAGGTCACCTCCTTGGGCGAGGAGGTAGAGGTCGCCAGCTTCGTCATGGGCATACTGCAGGAGCTCGGAGGGAGTGCCGAGACGTCCTGTATTCGGTAGGTAAGAGAGCGAGAGGAGGCGGCCTCCGTTCTTAGCTTTGTAGGCTACGAGGTAGCAGTCTCGAGAGAGGTTGGTATGGGCATCGGACTGGAGCTCAGCATCCATGATCAGTGTCCCTTCGTGCAGTACCATGAGTTTCATCCCCAGGACGAGGCGGGGTAGCTGCTGGCCTGATAGAGCAGGTGTCTTCTCGAGGATGAACTGGCGGATACGCTCCTTGTCGGCTTCGGAGATGAGGATCTTTGCTGGGAGCTTCGCCATCGTCTTGGGGTCGAAAGTCGTCACCTCTATGATACGGTCTATAACTGGAGGTTGGATCAGGAAGCCGAGCTGCTCCCCGATGGCGAAGTTTTTCTCCGCTTGACTAAAGCCGTCGGCATCACTCTCGAGGTAGGCTCGCTCGCCGATAGCTTGAGCTGAGGGTGAGAATGTGAGGCGTACGGGATTATTGATGAGGAGATCTCCTTGGGCATGGTTGTTCACCGCATTGGAGTAGCGGTAGATCTGGCCATGAGCCTCCAGCAGGCCACCGCCATCCGAGCCAAAGCGCCCGAAGAGGGTATTCCTCTCAAGGATATTGTTGACTCCATCGGAGGTGGGGAGGTGGTCGAAGTAAGAGATATAGCTCTCCTTGTAGCTGAGCCCCTTCATCGGACCCGCAGGGATCGTCGTACTCTTGTAGGTCATCAGCACATAGCGGTCAGCTCCGAGCGTCTCCTCAGTCTCAGACGGGGTGGACGTGGTGTGAGGCACCTCTTCCTTGCGGCAGCCTCCGAGGAGGAGAGAGAAGGCGAGTAGCGAGAGTGCTGTGTAGCGAGATAGCTTATTCATAGGGAAGTGCATCGGCGGATTATTCTTGCTGGCCAGCGGAAGCATAGTAGATGCGTAGGCCCTCGGGGGCGTTCTTGACGACACAGCCTGGATTGACGGTGATGGAGCTGGCGTTGATATTGGCTTTGGTGAGGTGACCAAAGTCGAGGTAGTCTATTGGGATCGTGCGTGAAGCGGGGCCGACAAGACCTTGGAAGTAGACTAAGCCCTTGAAGCCACGCCATTGCTCGCCACTGAAGTCGAGTATATTAAAGACAAACCAGATCTCTCGCTCATCGGGGTGGGGGAGGTACTTGCTCGGAGGGAGGCTTACCGCCAGCCCATAGACCGAGGCGAACTGACTGCGTAGGTATTCGTGATCCAGTGATGTATGGACAAGAGCCCGAGAGTTGTAGTTACGAAGAGTGAGGTTGCCCTTCTTCTTGGCTGAAAGGGGGACGTTGATTTGTCCGACTTCCTCAACTTCCACATCGAAGGCGAAGGTGTGGGAGAGACTGGGTGCCGTGAGTGTCTCCGTCGCGCCTGAGAAGAGAACTTGCTGGAGCTGGGGAGTGGTACTTGAATTAAGGGGCGAAAGGTCAATCTCTGGGGCATAGAGGTGGAGCAACTCGACCTTCTTGAGTGCGGGACATCCTGATAAGCTAAAATGTACATTACGCCCCCAACTACTACGTGCTACAGCTCCCTTCTTAGGACGTATGCCGATGGATAGCTCTTGGAGAGCAGGGAGCTTGAGCTTGTCAAAGGAGGCTCGGTCGAAGTCTTGACGCTCAGCAAAGGTGACTTGTAGTCTCTGTAACTGGGGAAGCTGATTGCTGAGCTGTGTGATGAAGGTGTTGTCAAAGGGGAGGGGACGATAGCGCAGCCCATCAGCACCGTAGACGTCACCTGCCTCCACCGTGATAGATAGGGATGTGATGCTCGGACTGACCTTGCCGAGGAGGTCAATATCTCGCAGGCGGACATCCTCGAGATAGAGCGAGGTCGCCTGCTCTACGCCGAGGCTGGAGAGGCTGGAGAAGTAGCTCTTGCTGACGATGAGCTTGAAGCGGGATTCGGGGTGCTGACGTATGGTGAGGTTGGGCGTCCCTGTGACCTGAATCTCTCGGAGCTTAGCGCAGTCGGTGGCATCGACGATGAGTCCATCCTTAGCCCCCTTGATCTGGAGTCTACGCAAATCTTTCAGGCCACGCAGGTCGAGACGCTCCAGTTGTCCCGCTGAGATCTCCAGTGAGGTCGTTTGAGGGTAGGCTGAGAGGTTATAGAGCTCACTCATGTCTCGAGGTACATAGTCCATACCCTCGGGCTGAGAGTAGTTGCCATCCTCAAGGGTGAGGAGGACCAGGCTCGGATCATCTTCGTAGGAGGAGAGATAGCCATGCTCGAGGAAGTAGGCGATACGCTTCTTTCCATTGAGATACCTCTTGCGATGCTTAGAATCATAGAGGTAGATCAGGTGGGCATCAGCGAATTTCTCAGCTTTGTCTAACACGCTTTGTAGCGAGTCGCGGACCACCTTGTCACTAAGTAGCTCCAGCTCTTGGCGAGCTAAATCGAAGGCCAGCTGGCGAATGTAGGCGTTGGCTCGGCTTTGGATCTCCGCTTGATTCATGTGGAGCCGTCCACCGGCCTCTGGACTTATCTGCCGCTCATCACGAGGCAGAGGCTCGTAGGAGCGGTGGCAAGCGGAGAGGCATAAGAGGGCGCCTAAGAGAAGGAGATAGCTTGCGTAGCGATTGATGATCTTGTCCATCATAGACGAGGGGCTATAGCTTGAATTCGAGAGAGAGGTTGGCATAGCGTCGTGGCTGGGAGAAGCGTATGACGGACTCCAGGCCACCGCGGAAGAAGTCGCTGTGCTGGACGAGCATCACGGGGCTGATGATCTGGCGGAGGTCATCCCAAAGCCAGTAGCGGGTATCGGTGAGGTTCATAATTGAGGCCCGCAGGGTGAAGTGCTTGGCCAGCTTGACGTAGGCGAAGAGGTCTACCGTCACAGCATTCTGAAAGAAGTAGTAGGGGAACTGGCTGATCTGCTCATCACCATAGAAGCTCTTGACGAAGCGTGTCTGGTCGACGTCCTTTGCCTTGAGGAAGTTTGCGCGTAGACTGATACCTGCTCGCTCTTTGGGGAGGTCGTAGTCCAGCCCAAGGACAGCCTTCAGCGGCTGGATCGCAAGCATCGATGTGCCATCGCTGAATCGCCCCTCCGAGTAGTTCAGGGAACCCGTGAGCATAAATTGTCCCGCTCGCTTGAGTTGTGGTAGGAGTTCTTCGAGGAAGAGGCTCGTGCTCAAGTCAATCCCCCAGAGGCGAGCATTCTTCTTATTCTCATTGATTGAGTAGGCGACATCTCTATTCTGCCCATCCAAGAAGACCTTCTGTACCCCATATAGTGGCTCTATATAGTCCTTATAGGTGTTGTAGTAGAAGCTCAGATCGTACGCAAAGTACTTAGGATCAGCTGTACCGATATGCCACTCATGGTTGAACGATAGCTCACGACGGAGCTTGGGGTTCGATAGTACGAAGAAGGCCGGAGAGAGACTGACGTACTGGAAGAATCGCTCTTGTGAGGTCGGTACGCGGTAGCCCGTGGAGAATTTGTAGCCGATGCTCAGGTAGGGATTGAAGTCATAGCTGATGATCGCCATGGGGGTAAATCCCCATTCTTGTATGCTGGCCTTGTCGAAGTCCATCCCAGCCGTCTTGAGATTCCCGATGAGGTATCCCAGATAGTTGAAGTCGTTGTCTCCCTGCCAGTCGCGGGTGCGGGAGGAGAATAGATCGTAGCGTATCCCCAGGTCGAGCTTGAGGTGGCCCAGCTGGATCTTATCTGAGAGGGCTACGGAGAGGTTGTCTCGATCGGCTGGGCGCTGAAAGGAGTAGATGTAGGAGCTCTGAGGTAGCTCTTCCCCGAAGCGATAGAATTGCCCCTTGTAGCGCACCCCTTCTCGGTAGGTGTTTAGCGGACGGCTGATGTCGACATTCTTATCTGCGGTATGGTGATGCAGGTAAGAGGCATGTAGCGTGAAGAAGTGATATCCGAGTGCTCCGAAGTCTTGGGGCTTGGAGGTGGCCTTGAGGGCAATAGCTTGGTCGTAGAAGCTCATCCCCTTGAGTAGACGGCGCGTCCCTGCTGGGAGATAGTTGGGGCGAAAGTTGCTGATCTCGGGGCGGTATATGGAGCTACGTGTATCGGCGTCAAGGAAGGACTGCTGTCCATTGACATAGATATTCAGCTGATTGAGCCATGAGGATTCGAGTGGGGTGAATCGGTAGTTTACGTCATAGCGACGGGTCAGTACTTGGTCGTGCCCATAGTAGTAGGGCTCGTGCTGTGAGGTGAGCACGTAGGCGGGCTCCATGGACCAGACTTCAGAGTCGGTCACTTTATTTTGACTATAGTAAGAGGCTGTGAGCTTGTGATCTCCGTGGCGGTAGGCTATCTTGCCGAGGAAGCTCTGCTGCCGATACTCCATCGGGTCGGGTCGGGTAGCGAAGATGCTACGTCGTAGCTCCCCTGTCCCGAAGTTCCGCACCTCATGTCCCGTGCGCTCGGCATAGAGGGCGAGGGCTTCTATCCCCTTATAGACGACTGCCCCACCGAGCGAATAGATACGCCCCTTGGCCATGTTGTCTCCACCGATCTTCCCCTGTATCCCATAGATTCGCCCAGGCTCGATCATGGTATGTGCTTCCTTGGTCTCGAAGTTAACTGCGCCTCCGAGAGCTCCTGTGCCGTGCTCGAAGGAGGAAGCTCCCTTCTTGATCTCCACCTTCTTAATGAACTCTGTCTCGAACTGTGGGCGGGCTGAGTTGATGAGTCCATAGGAGCTGAAGACGACGTTTGTCTCCGTCTCGGCCTGTGGCAAGCCATCAACAGAGATGGATACGCGATTCTCATCTACCCCACGTATGGCGAAGCCTTTGTTCCCATAGCGGGATACCGACTCAGAGATACCGACCCCTGGCATATAGCGTACGAAGTCCTTCGTCGAGAGGATGAACTGCCGGCTGATATCGCGGTCGGAGACGACCTCTCGGCCGATCTCTTTCTTCTGTACCTTCTTCTCTCGCTTCTTGTCCTTGACATTGACCTCTTTGATGACGTAGGTGCGGCGCACGGTCGTATCGGTCTTGCTCTTCGCTGGCTCCTGTTGCTGGGCGAGGGTAGGTAGGGTAGCAAGCAGGCTGAGTGAGAGGATGCTGGGCAAGAGCGTATATCTTGTCTTCATGGGGGCGTATCAGTTGCGGTAATAGGTCAGGTGATAGAGGGGCTCGATGCTGATGCCGAGAGGCTTGTCGAGATAGCTCTGGCGCTCATCGACGCTGACGCGCTTGCCATCAGGCAGGGTGAAGGCTTTGAGGCGGAGGATGAAGCGGTCTTGGCTCTGATTCGTGCTCCCTTGGCGCTTCAGTAGGGTCTCGGCATCTATGACGATAGGCTCCGTGAAGATCGGACTGCGTAAGAGGGCTCCACGGAAGGAGAGCTTGTCCAGCTGCGTCTGATACTCATAGATACAGCCACCGAGGTCTATAGTCGCTGAGCGATTCTGCCCATCATAATATAGAAGGAGTGGGAGCTGTGCCGTACCGTCGATGCTGACCTCATTGTTGTTGCCAAAGATGATGTAGCGGTCATAGTCATCAAGCTTGAAGGTGCGGAAACGTAGGACTTCGTTGTCGGCGATACTGGGATCTTGCTTGATATTGATGTAGTTCTCCTCGTGCTCCAGCTCGCGCTTGAAGCAACTTTGTAGGCCAGCCGATAGGGTGCTTATGAAGAGGATGATCTGGAGGATATGTCGTGTCGGTGTCATCATAGCTCGTCGGTACTTAGGGTGCGGGACGGAAGCTCACAGGGCCAGCCCATACATAGTTGGGGGCATAGTTTCGCACCAGGATCGTGCCCCAATGCTGGCGCTCGTCATAGATACTATAGAAGAGGTAGGGATCGAGTGGCCCTTCCTGTCCCGTGTCGTCTAAGCCATATTCGTAGCGGGGGATAAGTTGGCGAGGGCTGTCCTTGTACTTGGCTTGGTCGTACTCGAGGGTGATAGCGATGGTGTAGCGGCTGCTCTTGGGGTAGTCCGCGGAGGGCTTGAGTGGAAGGATGAGCGTCAGATAGCGCTCACCGAAATAATACCTCTGTCCCGTGGGCTCCATCGGGCCATTGAGCACGGCAAAGATCGAGTTGTCAATGCCACGCCCCCTACCCTCAAAGGACTTGAAGATCTCCCCGCGCTGGTAGCCGTAGAGGAAGGAGTAGTAGCTCGTGGGGAGCTGAAGAGAGTCCAGCTGTAGCTGATGGTCTCGCCCGAAGGTGATCTTACCCTCGAAGAGCTTCTCCACAGTGTAGGGGATTCGGAGGGTGTAGCCTGAGTCCTCACCACGCTTGTATGCCTCCTGATGCCATACCTTCCCCTCAAGCTCGGCCTCGCGACCCGTGAAGCTCTTATATGATGCCAGCTCTTGGTCTATACGACCGATAGCTCGCTCTTGTACGAAGGTGCGGAGCTGCTCCTCCTTCTGCTGGTCTCGCAGCGCATAGCTCGGAGCTTCCTTCTCGAGGAACTGTCGGAGTTCCCCCTCAAGAGCGGAGCGAATCTGAAGAAGTACGGTCGGGTCTGTAGCTGGATATTCCTCTGGCGCGGAGCCCGCTGAGCCTTGGCGAAGCATCGTCTGGAAGTGGTCGAAGTGCTCACTTGCCAAGAGGGTCTGCAGAGAGTGCGCACGCAAGCTGAAGCTGAGAGCCTTGCGAACGTAGGTGACCTGGCTGTAGAAGAAAGGATCGCTGCTCAATGTCCCAGCTGAGACTCCTCCATGAAGGTAGAGCTCTTCCAATCCTCGCTCCACACCGAGAGGGTCGGTGAATGCGCTGGTGAAGAGGCTATCTATTTGATGGGCAAGCATGCCTTTCTGCTGCAGTTGTTGCTCATAGAGCTCCTTGCCAGGGTCATGGCCCGACTCATGACAGCTGCAGAGCAAGAGTAAGAGCGATAGCATCAGGGGGAGGTGGCGTACGCTCATATTTGTTTGCATTTGTTTGTACTTTATGTAGCTATCCTATGCTATAAATGGTTGACACAAAGGAATGCAGAATCTCACCTACCCACAATCCTCGTTAGTAGGTAGTTTTCTTCGGGAGCCTACCCATTTATGGTGAATGTTGGGGGGGAAGCATGGGATGAAGGAGAGTTTGTTAGAGGAAGTGGTGCCCTACACCTCTTTACATTGGGTATCCCCTTGTAAAGGGCTCCTTCTCTGTCTGCACCACACCTGTCGTAGGGCGAAGTACTACCTTATTGTATATAGGTATATGGGTGTGTGGGCAGAGCTTATATAGGATGGTGAAGAAAGCTATATAGCTTTGGACTGATTCCTATATAGCTTTGTGAAGTGACCTCTATTAGGTTGTTGCTCCACGTAGGGATAAAAGTAGCGGACGAGTAGCAGATAAGTTTGGTCTACGTACGTGGCTCTAATATCTACGTACGTGGCTCTTTGGGGTTACGTGCCTGGTCTTTAAGACTACGTGCATAGATAGAAGAATATCACTACGGGAAGATGCTTTTTATACCCTATACACGAATAGATTTGCCCCCCACTTCATCCTATGTAGATGTAGTGGGGGGCAAGCTAATGAAGTGACGACTGCAGCCTTAGAGACGGCGGCGGAGTTCGCCGAGGAGGAGCGCCGTAGCGATGGCTACATTGAGGGATTCGGTATGGGAGTTCTCCGCTGGATAGGGCGGGATCGTGATGCGGCGATCGATGTGCGGCTCCAGATCGGGGTGGATGCCTTGACCTTCGTTGCCCATGATGAGTAGTACGGGCTCATCCTTTCCCGTGGGAAGCTCCGTCGTGTAGAGGTCTTCGCCCCCAAGGAAGGTGCCGAGGCGTGGCCCTGAAAAGCCCTTGAGGAAGGTGACTGTATCGCATAGGCGATGGACCTTGACACGGGTGAGTGCACCCATTGTGGCCTGTACGACCTTCGGTGCGAAGGGATCGGCGGTGCCTGGAGCGAGGTAGAGGTGCTTGATACCGAACCAGTCCGCCGTGCGGATGATCGTACCGAGGTTCCCTGGATCTTGGATGCGATCAAGGAGCAGACTGACGCCCGAAGCGATGGGACTTCCCTCATCCTCTTGGGGAAGGGCGAAGACCCCAAGAAGGGGCTGAGGCTCGCGCTGCGAACTCACACGCCCCCAGTCGAAGCTCTCGGGCACGACCTCGATGCGCTTGGGGCGGAGGGCTTGCGGTAGCTTGTCGAGCTGTCGAGCGAAGCCACGTGCCGTCTCTTCATCAGCAAGAAGAAGCTCACAGGGGAAGGCGCCGAGCATCTCCCCTGTGAGCTTAATTCCCTCGGCGATGAAGCGCTGCTGCGATGAGCGGCCCTTGGCATCGTGGAGGCTGCGGATGTCCTTGATCTCTGCCTTACTCAGCATCGAAGCGGACTTCCTTGAAGGCATAGGCACGCTCCCAGCCATCCTCACGCTGTAGGACGAGGCGGCCTTCGGGAGTGACGTCCTTGATCTGTGCGCGGAACTGCCCCTGGATATCGGTGAAGAGGAAGAAGCCGTCTCTGCGATACAGATACTTCATATAGCGGCGGTGCACATCTTGGTAGCGACCGAGGAGGAAGTCGGGGAGCAGCTGCGAGAGCTCGCTATGCAGACGGATGAGGACTTCCATCGGCTCGAGGCTTCTGCCCGTGATCATACGCAGAGAGATAGCTGAGGGGAGCTCGGGGGGGAAGGCTTCGTCATTGATATTCATCCCGATGCCGATGACCGAGTAGTCTACACGGGTCCCCGTGAGGCTGTGCTCGATGAGGATACCAGCGAGCTTGCGGTCGCCGTAGAAGATATCGTTTGGCCACTTGACGCGGAGCTGCTGCTTCTGGTCGTCGGTCATGTAGGAGGCGAAGGTGCGCATCACTGCCCAGGCTGCCAGCTCCGAGACGGCGAACTGCTGCTTGCCCTGCAGCATGTCGGAGCGCAGGAGGATGGAAAAGGTCAAGCTATCTCCTGGGCGCGAGGTCCAAGTATTGCCTCGCATACCACGCCCTGCCGTCTGCTGGCGGCATACGACGGTGTGGAGCTGAGGGAGGTCACGCCCCGAGGCGATCTGACCTGTGAGATAGGTATTCGTGCTGTCTACCTGGTCAATGAATTCAAGCAGTGAAGTATCCATGTGCTTAGGTAATATTGAGGGTGGGTGAATAGGTGGGGTTAGTCTTCTTCGGGTAGGGGAGTGATACCGAGCTCGGTGCGTACCCGCTTCGTGAGCTTAGCTGAGGCCTCATTCCATGAGTGGCGGATGAGGGAGCGAAGGAGTTTCGGTGGAAGGTGCTGATCAGGGAGCAGGGTATTCCAGTACTTTTTGTTGAGGTGGTAGCCTGGTATGATGGCAGGGTAAGCAGCTCGGAGATCCTCCGCTCTGTCGGGATCGCACTTGAGAGAGAGCCGAGGCTCGCCCCCGTCTGGAGCCATGATAGCGAAGATGCGATCGACTACTTTATATACGATGCATCCGTCCCCAAAGGGCATGCTCTCACTGCTGTGAGGGAGTGAGAGACAGTAGTCATGCAGCTGCTCAATATCCATAGAATGTTTTAAGATATGTATATTATCCTTACATTTGCCCCAGCATATGAAGCCTGACTGGTGAGTTTTCAAGCTCTAAGTGAGGCGCTGCTTATGATAACAAATGTATGAAAAAGCTGGTATTTGCGAGCAATAATGCCCATAAGCTGGAGGAGGTCCGTGCCCTCTTCTCTGGACGTCTGGAGGTCGTCAGCCTGACTGACATCGGGTGTCACGAGGAGATCCCTGAGACCGCCGATACGCTGGAGGGGAATGCCCTCATCAAGGCGCGCCACGTGTGGGAGCGCTACGGGCTTCATTGTTTTGCCGATGATACGGGGCTCGAGGTCGAGGCTCTTGACGGAGCTCCTGGAGTCTACTCTGCGCGCTTCGCAGGGGAGCATGCTACCTTCGAAGAGAATGTAGCCCTCCTTCTGGAGCGTCTTCAGGGTGTACCTGCCCCACGTCGTGCCTGCTTCCGTACCGTCATCGCCCTTATCGATGAGTACGGGACCCACTTCTTCGAGGGTGCTGTCAATGGAGAGATTACTCTCGAGCGCTCGGGTGACCATGGCTTCGGCTATGACCCCGTCTTCCGCCCCGAAGGATGCCAGCAGACTTTCGCCGAGCTGAGTAGTGAGGAGAAGAATGCGATGAGTCACCGCGGACGTGCTGTCCAGCGCCTGGCTCGCTATCTCCATGCTCTGCCTCTCGACGAATAGTGATAAGGTGAATGCATAACTAGTCCTATGAAGTCTCTCACGCTCGGTCGCATCGTCTACCTCATCTATTTCTTTCTGATAGGTGGACCGCTCCTTGTCTTAGCTACGATCGTCTGCTGCCTTACGATCATCATCGCGAGCTATACAGGTGCCCCAGCATCGTTCATCAGCCGAGCTACCAAGCTCTGGTCTTGGACGTGCCTGGCCGTGTCGCTGTGCCGTGTCGAGGTCCGTGGCCGAGAGAATCTACCGACATCCGATGCGCCCTGCGTAGTGGTAGCCAACCATCAGAGCGCTTACGATATATTTGTCCTCAATGCCTATATAGGTATCCCCTTCAAATGGGTGATGAAGTCCGAGCTACGCCGTCTCCCGCTTGTGGGTAAAGCATGTGAAGCTGCACACTTCATCTTCGTCGATGAGACGCGTGTCTCTTCTATTGCACAGACGATTGAGGATGCCAAGAAAGTCCTGGCGACAGGCAACTCTATATTTATCTTCCCTGAGGGAAGTCGTACCGAGACGGGGCGTCTTACTCGATTTAAGAAGGGAGCTTTCGTGATGGCCTCAGAGCTGGATGTCCCCATCCTGCCCGTCACGATCGATGGGGCCTTTGAGGTCCTACCGCGTGGTACCTACCTGCCGCATCCACGTCGCGTGGTGCTGACGGTACACCCCGCTTTTCATATGAGCGAGCAGGGCACTCCGCCGGCACATATCCCGGCCTCAGCACGCCTTGCACAGCAGACCATCGCCTCGGCTCTGCCCGCTGAAGGGTAGTTCCTCGTAGTGTGAGACATATCTAAAGACATCATAGCGTGGGTGGAGTGACTCTTGGAGTCGCTCCGCCCACACTTGTTTTTGGTCTCTTCCCTCTCTATGGGTAGGGGCGCTTTGCTCATAAAAGACTAATTTAAGGGTTCGGTAGCGCATCTTATTGGTAGAGGAATGTACTATACTTTTAGTATAGACGTTCTATATACCGTGGGTGCGTATAGAGTATTTTCCCTGAGAGCAGTATCTTCTCTTTCGTACCACACACCCTACTAACATTGTAAGGGGCTTCGCCACTGCACAGCCCCGCTCATCCCTAATCTCATCATGTTTGGTTCTTATTACCGTATGATCCGGCCTTTGGGCCTAATGTTTGTCCTTTTCTTGCTGGCACTTCGTGCTCCAAGACAGCAGATGCACCTACCATCACGCCTGCTGAGGACAACAGTCGAATTACCCTGTCATCTACCAACACTGGGGAGTCCATCGAGCTGGATATCGAAGCGGCCGCAGAGGCTCTCCCTGTCCTTGGCTCTGGTGCAGAAGCCAAGTCCCTCGGCTTTGCCTACAATGGTCCCAAGAAGATTGCCCTTGAGCTCGATGAGAACAAGACCGAATACAAGGGGCTTGTGATCCTTCGCACGGTCGGACAGAATCAGCCCAACGGCCAAGCTCCCTACATCTACTCCCTGATGAAGTGGAAGCGCAATGGCAAGAAGGCCCTCACGATCCGTGGGGAGTCTATCAAGCTTCCTCCCCACATTCCCTTCGAACGCTATGAGTGGGAGGCCATGCTTTACCTCGTGCCCGATGACTTCGAGCTGAATCTAACTCCTGCTGGAAGAGTCCCTGCCTCGAATCTGATCCTTACCTATAAGTCTCTACGTGCTGGGGGTGCCCAGGGCTTGGTCAATACGACGCAGAATCGCACCTTCTCTCTTGAAGTGCCTTATGGCTCTCCTTGGACCCGCCTCGCTAAGACGAAGGTTGCAGGGGGCAGAAGTAAGCTCGTGAATCCTCGATTCAATCTCCGTCCTCTCGGGACGATGGTAGCCTACACCGTACACAACTCCCGTAAGAAGGCGATCAGCCTCTCGGGGATCAAGGTCGTCTCAAACGTCCTCCTGCCTGAGGCAAAGATTGACCTCAACCCAGGCCTACTGGATAAGCTCGGTGCTAATGAGCTTCCCTCTTGGTTTGGCTATAGCTCCGACTACGAGAACAACCCCTACTCTTACGACTTCCCCGTCTCTAATCTGGCTTCGGGTAGCACGACCTCTGATGCGGTCGTCGTGTGGTATCCTACCTCACGTGCAGCTTCTCGCACGAGCTTCAGCTACAATGATGGCACAGCTGAGTCAAGCCCCAGCTATCAGGTGATCTTCCCAGAGGCCTCTCGCTCTATCGATCCCGAGGCTGCCTCGCGCTATGCCACGACGCACGTCTATGCTGTCGGTGCGAGCGAAGGTGGACAGAGCATCGCTAAGCCCAACATGGCGATCGTGCCTATTATGGGGACAGACCTCAACCTCAAGAGTGGGAAGGCCTACCATATGAACTGCGAACTCTATGAGCAGCCCAATATCCAGCTGGGCTACATGTCGCGTCACCCCCTCTCCTATGCCGCTGCAGGAAGCAAGCAGCAGACCCAGCCTCGTCTCTTCTTCCTCCCTGAGACCAAGGAGCAGATCAATGAGAATGTCAGTCTCTTCACACTCGATCAGCTCAGCCGCTATCTGGATCGCTCTAATCCCGCACAGCCTCGTCAGACGACTCCCATCCAGATCGATGGGACGAACTACTATATCCCTGACCACAACACGCTGGCGTTAGCAGGGATCACCCGTAGCAATGCCGTCTTCTATAGCAACTGGCGCTATGACGGGAATATGCCTCCAGCCGTCTCTGATGGCCGTATCGTCATGGCTGATCGTGCCTTCACTCCGATCGAGGACGGTAAGCTCCAGCAGCCTCGTCGCGAGCGCGTCATCACCTATTCTGATGGAGCTAAGCACGTCTCTACCTCACTGCTCTTCCGTCACGACACGCTCGCAGCTGTCGCAGGCCGCCCTGTGCGTAGTGAGCATCAGGCGGTCTACCGCTTCAAGCCCGTCTTCTTTACGGGCGTAGGCTCCAATATTAAAGACCCCTATATGTGCTATATCGAGGCTACGGCAGTCTATCTCGGGAAGTACTTCGTCGGGGATATCAAGGAGTTCATCCCTCAGTCCTTCTGGGATGATCAGCAGAATACAGCGAATAAGGTCGTACGCTGGTTCTTCGTCCCAGGTACGCATGAAGAGGGTCATATTGAAGCCACGCAGCGTGGGGTACGTGCTGCTTACTGGTCGCTTGATCCCTCGAACTTCAGTCCAGACAGCCGCGGGCGTTATGTCACGGCTCCCTGTATCGGGCGCTATGGGTTCTACGGTAATGAGGAATATAGCTCTGCTTCGCAAGCTGCTAAGTGGAGTGCTCGCGTCCTGCATCCCTATTCGCTCACCTATCAGGGCGACAAGCACTAAGGGCTCTGTGAAGCCCTAACTATCCGCTACGAGCGGGGTGACCTCTGTGATCGCCTCGCCCATACTGCTTGGGGACTCTGGTATCAACCTATATTGGTCACTCGTGCGACCAATACTGCTTCGCACGCGAACCCATATAGGTCACTATACTCAACCTATACTGGTCGGATTGATGACCTATATAGGTTGCTTTGAAGGTGCTCTATATGTATGTTCGATAGCTGGTTGTGATGGGGGGATTTTCGCAGGGAAAAACCTTTTCTCTCCGCTTCACGTTATAGCGATGGTAATACACCACATTATTCACCCTCAAACTAAGTAATTCAGATTATGAAGAGATTTCTGTCCTTGACCCTCGCTCTCCTCGTGCTCGCGACTCTCAGTCTGCATGCAGGTAGCGACCGCGTCATCCAGACCAACCAACTGCCTAAGGCCGCCCAGCTCTTCCTCGCGAAGCACTTTGCCGGACGCAATGTGTCCCTGGCGAAGGAAGATCGTGACTTCTCAGGGACGACCTACGATGTCCTCCTTGCTGATGGCACCGAGATCGAGTTCTCCTCTCGTGGTGAGTGGAAGGATGTCGACGGCAAGCGTACCGCCCTGCCTACGTCATTCATCCCCGCTCAGATCATCAATGCTCTGCGTGCTCAGCATGCTGGCGAGTCCATCGTACAGATCGAGCGCAAGCGTCGTGGCTACAAGGTAGAGCTGAGCTCTGGCCTTGAGATCCAGTTCGACTCGCGCTACCAGATCGTTGGCTACGACGACTAAGCATTCCTATCACCTATTACCCCACCACCTCCATTATGCGAATCAGATCTCTTGCACTGCTCCTCACAGGAGCCCTCGCTATTAGCTCTCTCTCAGCCCAGACGAAGACGACGAAGGCTACAGCTACAGCACCTGCTGCTACGGCAGAGCCTGCTAAGCCCGCCTTCCAGCTCTTTGACCTGTCGTATGCTACCGATGCGCTTGCGCCTGTCATCAGCCAGCGCACCGTCGAGCTTCACTACGGCAAGCACGTCGTGGGCTATCTGCACAAGCTCAACAAGCTCGTGCATGAGAATGATATCAAGGAGCGGGATCTGGCGCGTCTGGTACGCTTCTCCTCGGGAGCGATCTTTGATAATGCAGGTCAGCTGCTGAATCACCTCCTCTACTTCAAGCAGTTCCGCCCCTACGAAGCAGGTCGCGTCACGGAGCCCCAGGGGGCTCTGCGTGCAGCTCTACTGCGTAGCTACAAGGACTTTGATGCCTTCAAGGCGGACTTTGAGAAGGCTGGTGGTGAGATCTTCGGCTCGGGCTGGCTCTGGCTCTCTACCGATGAGGCTGGTGATATCTACGTCGAGAAGACCTCGAATGCCGGTACGCCCGTCACTCGTGGCCGTGTGCCCCTCCTCGCTATCGATATCTGGGAACACGCCTACTATCTCGACTATGAGAATCGCCGTGCCGACCACCTGCGTGCCATCTGGCAGATCATCGACTGGGAGGTCGTAGGGCGTCGCTACGAGGCTCGCGCTAAGGGCGTGCAGCTGTAGCCGACTCTTTCCTCTTACGATATAATGACGAGGCCCACCCTGCTGATGCGGGGTGGGCCTCGGTGTGTGATGGGGTAGAGGAGGAGCTACTTTCCTTGCCTACGGAGGAGGGTGAAGCGTGGCGAGATGCTCAGGTAGGCCTCGATGAAGGAGCTCGTGCTATGTGCCGAATGTGGGTGGATATAGAGCCCAGCACTCACGCCGAAGGTGTACGCCTCGGACTCGATGATGCGGTAGCTCCCCTGCCAAGCGGTGTAGCGTGGGTGATGTGTGAGGAGGTGGCTTCGTCCCGCACGTCCGACACTCTGCGCAAAGGGGATACCCAGCGGGCTGATGAAGTCGTGCCCGTAGAAGTGGCTTAGCTCTGTCTGCCAGCGTCGCCAGCTCAGACCTGCTGTAGCGAGGAAGCCCCAGCCCTTGTCCGAAGCATAGTGCTCGCCCCGCTGACTGTAGGCAAGGCCGTAGAGCCCTGCCTGTACCATCAGGGGGTGCTTAGGATGGGCGAAGTGATGGCTGTACACGGCACCGATGGCGGCATTGAGCCAGGTGTGCACGGTGTCGGCTCGCTCATTCAGCACGCCACCACGATGGTGGGCGACGGCTTGTAGCTGGAGCTCGAGGCAGTCAGCAGGGCTGATGTCAAAGGCTTGGGCGGTGCTGAGCCCGAAGACGAAGGCCTCCTGATGCTTGTCGCCTCGGAAGATGAAGCTCTGCCAGTCGACCCAGGTGTCCAGTCGGGTACGCTGTCCTTCGTAGCGGATCTGTAGGCCCATCTCGGGGTCTGCGGTGAGGTTGAGCTCAGGATTGTAGAGCGGCTCGATGAGTCGGTGCTTCGCTCCGCCCTGCAGATGCCCCAGGAGGATAGCCCAGCCTGCTGCTGGCTGTATCGACGCCTGGAAGTAGGGGAGGAGGTGCAGGCGTGTATAGCGGTCACCATCGCCCCGCCAGTAGGGGAGATCCTGATAGGCCAAGGCGGCTGGGTAGCGTGTGGCTCCCCAGTAGTAGAGGTTATAGACACCAAGACGTAGCTCGATGGGAAGGTGGGTCTCGGGGCGGTAGCTGAGGTTGGCTCGCAGGCGATAGCCTGGGAGGGTATAGTCGGCGACGAGGTCGGAGGCGTATTCGTCATTGCGGAAGAAGCCTTCGCCGACGACGTCCAGACCGAGGAGCGTCGTGCTATCCTTCGGGGCGGTACAGTGAGGCTCTTCACTGCGGTAGTAGGTCTGTGCTCCGAGGTCGGATGCAAAGAGGAGCGTGAGGAGGAGAGGTAAGAAGTGGAAGTATTTGGCCATGATGACGGGGCTAAGTGAAGGGCTTCTTCACAGCGCAAAGATAATCCCTTCGCTCCGTCCCCGTGAATCCTACTCTGAGGAGCGGGTGGATAGATGTGTACTATTGTAGGGGAGGATAGGGCGGGTCTGGTCTTTTTTGAGGTGAATTCTGGGTGAATTTGGTGATTTTATTCGCTGCAGCAGCTTCGAGCTCTACTTTTGCGGTGATTTATCCAAGACGGTGCGCTGACGGAGTGCCTTTGCCCGAGTCAGCGGATCGCCCTTAGCTTCATGATCCCCAATGCTTACCAAGAATAAGAAACAGCTACTTGTATTTCCGCTCTTTGCGCTCGGCTTCATGGCTATGCCCATGAGCCTCCATGCAGAGGAGCAGGATAGCATCCAGACCAATCCTATCGAGCAGGTCGTCATCCGCTCCTACGTCCCCCAGCGCCCTACCGCTCCTTCCATAGGTCAGCCTACTGCACTGACATGGATCACGAGCCGTGACCTCAGTCAGTATCGCATGCAGAGTATCACGGACCTTACGGGGCGCGTGCCCAGCCTCTTCGTGCCCGACTACGGCTCGAAGCGCAGTGCCGCGATCTACCTCCGTGGGAGCGGTGCGCGTAGCTCGGGCCAGACCATCGGCCTCTATGTAGACGGGGTGCCCGTGCTGAATAAGTCGGGCTTCAACTTCGATATCCCTGGTATCACGGGTGTCGAGGTACTGCGTGGCCCGCAAGGTACGCTCTACGGGCGCAATGCGATGTCGGGCATCATCAACTACTACACGCGCTCAGCCTTTGACCAGCCTGGAGGCGAAGCAAAGCTCACCGCAGGCTCACATCGCCTCCTGCGTGGCTCCGTCGAGCAGGCCTTCCAACTCTCCGACAAGGTGGGGCTGAGCTACGGCCTCTCGGGGACGACCCGCCGTGGCTACTTCTACAATGAGACCCGTCAGGCCTATCAGGACAGTCTGCGTATGGTAGGCGGCTTCGCTAAGCTCGAGTATCGTCCTACGGAGCAGCTTGAGATGGCCCTCTCCCTCTCGGGCGACTACGTCCAGCAGGGAGGTTTCCCCTATCGTACAGACGACCCTCGTACCAAGCAGCCACTTCCGCTCTCGGCCGATGCGCCCGAGAGCTACAAGCGCCACACGGCTACGCTGCGCTATCTCCTCAGCTATAAGTGGGGTGGGGTACAGCTCCAGTCGGCGACGAGCTATCAGTACCTCTTCGATGAGACGCAGATGGATATGGATGCCCTTCCTCTCTCGTACTTCCATGTCACGCAGGGGCTGCGTGAGCATGGGCTGACGCAGGAGTTCATCCTCAAGAACCTTCGTGGCGACCGTCCCAGCCGCTACGACTGGAGCGTCGGGCTCTTCGGCTACCACGATGCCAAGCGTGTAGAGGCTCCCGTGACCTTCTCCTATGGGGGGCTGAGTGCGCTCATCAATCAAGCGATGGCTGCGCTGAAGCAGCGTGTCCCCGCCATGCCTTCGCTCGTCTACTATGATGCTACGCGCTCGGACCGAACGAATGCAAACGACTTCCGTATGCCTGACTGGGGGCTGGCGCTCTATCATGAGAGTGCCTACCATCTCACTCCCGCCTGGACGATCACCGCTGGGCTGCGCCTCGACTACGAGCACCACGAGATCAGCTACGACTCCCGGGGCTACGAGTTGAGCCTCGCTGTAGCGGGGACGACTCAGGCGCTGGCTACCGCACCTCCCGTTCACCTCGAGGGGAAGCAGTCAGTAGGCTACTGGAATCTCCTGCCCAAGCTCTCGGTGTCTTGGCATCCTACGGAGGCACTCCGTGCCTACGCTACCGTGAGCCGTGGGGTGAAGACAGGGGGCTTCAATGAGCAGTCCTTCTCCGACCTCATCACCACCGCCCAGCAGAAGGCCCTTCAGGCACAGATCTCGGGGCGCGGGGGCTTCGATAGCTCGACGATCGCTTCGGCGACGACTTACAGGCCTGAGCACAGCTGGAGCTATGAGCTCGGAGCGCGCTATGCCCTCCCCTCGGCAGGGCTGGAGCTCTCCTCTTCGGTCTATCTGATGCAGGTGCGTGACCTGCAGCTGACGCGCTTCGTCGCCTCGGGGGCAGGTCGTATGGTTGGTAATGCTGGCTCGTCCCGTACGCTGGGCTTCGAGCTCTCCGCCACACAGCGCCTATGGTCTTCGCTCCGCGCACACCTCAACTATAGCCTCACCGATGCCCGCTTCACCGAGGAGACGGCAGCAGCGAAGAAGGGTAACTTCGTCCCCTTCATCCCGCGCCATACTTATAGCGTGATGCTCTCGGCGAACGAGCCGCTCTCAGGCCACCTACGCCTCTTGGGCGAGGCCGAGTACGCTGGCCTCGGAGAGATCTATTGGCGCGAAGACAATACGACCCGCGAGTCCCTCCAGTCTACGCTACGTGCTCGCCTCGGGCTGAGCTACGACCGCTACACGCTCGCACTGTGGGGAGCCAACCTTACGGATAATAGCTACACGGTCTTCCAAGCAGCCTCACCGCTGGGCCGTCTTTTCCAGACTTCGGCACCTCGCACCCTCGGCGTCGACCTGTCTGTGAAGTTCTAACTCATCTCCCCTCATCTGCCGTCCACTACACCTCGTGTGCTGGACGGCAGTCGTGCTTATATTCCCTATATGAGTGCGTGGGCAGAGCTTATATGGGATGGCGAAGAAAGCTATATAGCTTTGTGAAGTGACCTATATCAGGTTGTTGCTCCGCGTAGGGAGAAAAGTTGTGGACGAGTGGCAGATAAGTTTGGACTACGTACGTGGCTCTAATATCTACGTACGTGGATGTTTGGATTTACGTGCCTGGTCTTTAAGACTACGTACATAGACAGAGAAAAAGCACTATATGAAGACGCTTTTTTCTTCACGAGAAGGACACTTTTCCCTCCGCTGAATAAGAGGAATACGCACGATAAATCGAAGGGCTTGCGTACCACTTCGGAGAGGTGTGTCGGAGAACTGGGCGTGCAATGCCTTAGCATAATAAATAGAGGGCAGGATTATAGGCAACAGTCTCTATATACTATTGTGTTAGACGAAGCATCGGACGCCCTCTTGTGGAGCGGGAAGACGGCTCAACTGAAGTTCGGTGAACAATGATTTTGTTTTTCGGTTGGAAAAGCTGTATTTTTGATGCCGAAAGGCTCTACACTCGCCCTGCCTTATGGCGGGAATGCAGTACTCCTTGATCTGCTTGTAGTGCCCTTCATACGTTATAGGAACAAGAAGAAACGAATAAATAGAACTAACTAACTCACAAAAACAACTCGACATGAAAAAGTTATTCGCAATCGCTGCTTGCGTGGGTCTCCTCTCTGTAGGTATGGCTAATGTAGCTACGGCTCAGAATGCAGATAGCGCTGCTGCTGCTCCCGCTACGACTCAGGTTGATTCTGCTGCTCCCGCTGCTGACTCTGCCGCTACTGTAGCTGAAGCTCCTGCTGCTGACCAGGTCGCTGGTGAAGAAGCTGTAGCTGAAACGGGCTTCCACCAGGAGCTCAAGACCAAGTTCATCGAAGGGGGTGCAGACTTCATGGCTACCATCGCCATCGCCCTCATCCTCGGTCTGGCTATCTGCCTGGAACGTATCATCTACCTCAACCTGGCTAACGTCAACCCCGACAAGCTCCTGCGCGACATCGAAAAGGCTCTCGTCGAAGAAGGTAACATCGAAAAGGCTAAGGAAGTAGCTCGCAACACGCGCGGTCCTATCGCTTCTATCGCTTACCAGGCTCTCCTGCGTGCTGACCAGGGTATCGACATCGCTGAAAAGTCTGTCGTATCTTACGGTGGTGTACAGGGTGGTCTGCTCGAAAAGAACCTCTCTTGGATCACGCTCTTCATCGCTATGGCTCCTTCACTCGGGTTCCTTGGTACGGTCGTAGGTATGGTCCAGGCCTTCGATAACATCGAAAAGGTCGGTGACATCAGCCCAACGGTCGTCGCTGGTGGTATGAAGGTCGCTCTTATCACGACCATCGGTGGTCTTATCGTAGCTCTGATCCTTCAGATCTTCTACAACTACATCCTCTCTCTCGTCGAAGGCATCCTCAACCGTATGGAAGACGCTTCCATCACGCTGCTTGACCTGATCGTCAAGTACGATGCCAAGAAGAACAAGTAATCCTACCCTGTAACAACAATAAAGAAATGGCTGTAACTAAGATACGCAAGGTATCCAGCACGACTTTATTAGTCCTCCTGGCGCTCAGCGTACTGATCTTCGTCCTCTTCTTCGCAGGAGGCTCGGAGCTCGACGCTAAGGGCAACAAGGACTATGCGTTTACGGGTATCTTACTTTACTGGACGTACTTCCTCTTCATCGTCACGGTCCTTGCGACGCTCTTCTTCGCTGGACGTAGCATCGCTACCAACAAGACCAAGGACGCTGTAGCACGTAAGTCCAACCTTATCTCCGTCGTCGTCCTCGTCGTCTCACTCATCCTCGGCTATGCTATCGGTAGCGGTGAGGCTATCAAGGGTCTTAACGAAGCTTCGCAGACTTATAACACCAGTGGTTGGCTGAAGGTCACGGATATGTGGCTCTACTCCACCTACGTCCTCTTCGTCGTCACCCTCGGTGCCGTCATCTGGGGCGGTGTATCCAAGAGAGTCCTCGGGAAGTAACGGTTGTGATCAGTAACGAATAGAACAAAAAGCATTATGGCTACGAAAAGAAAGACTCCTGGTATCAACGGATCGTCCTCGGCCGATATCGCTTTTATGTTGCTTATCTTCTTCTTGATTACAACTTCAATGGATACTGATAAGGGTCTGAAGAGGCGTCTGCCTCCGATGGCTCCAAAGCAACAGAAGCAGCAGGAGATCGAGATCAATGACCGCAACATCATGCGACTCTTGGTCAACCGCGCTGACGAGATCGTGATCTCGCGTAAGGATGCGTCTGGCATCGACCAGCTCATCCCCGTCAAGCTGGATCAGCTGAAGGACTACGCTGTCGAGTTCATTACGAACCCCGAGAACAAGCCCTTCCTCCCTGAGCTTGAGCGTCGTGAGATCGAAGGGCTGGGTGAGCGTACCGTCATCACCTCTGGTTATGCTATCTCGATCAAGAATGAGGTCGAGACCAGCTACCAGCAGTACGTCAATGTCCAGAACGAACTCATCAAGGCCTACAATGAGGTCTGGGATGCCTTCGCTAAGAAGGAGTTCGGTGGCAAGACGTTTGAGGCGCTTTCCCCTTCCGAGAAGAAGTCTGTCCAGGATGCATATCCCATGCATATCTCTGAAATGGCTCTCTCTAACCTTGCAAAGAAGTAAAAGACATGGGTAAATTCAGTAAATCAGGTGGGCGTGAGATGCCCGAGCTAAACACTTCGTCCCTCCCTGACTTGGTATTCGCCTTCCTCTTCTTCATCATGATGGTTACGACCATCCGTGAGGTTACCCCGAAGGTGAGCTTCAGTAACCTGCCTACGGCTACTGAGCTTACGAAGCTCGAAGAAAAGTCGCTCGTTACCTTCATCTACGTCGGTAAGCCCAACAAGGAATACCGCGAGATGTACGGGTCTAACTCAGCGATTCAGCTCAACGACCAGGTCACGCAGAATCCTACGGCTGTGTACAGCTACCTCAAGCAGTCACAGTCAAAGATCAAGGACGAGCGTCGCAACCTTATGCAGGTCTCTCTGAAGGCCGATAAGGATACGAAGATGAACATCATCTCTCAGATCAAGGAAGAGCTCCGACGCGCCGACGCACTTAACCTAAGCTACTCGGCTCGTAAGCGTAACGACTAAGTCACGCTTCTCTCTCCGATATTATTCCCTCAGAAGAGAGCCCTCCAGCGCACCTCCGTGTGTCTCGGGGGCTCTCTTCCTTTTTATCCCACACGCTCCCATACACTCGTTCCCCCGAGTAGAGGAAGCTTCCTCACGGGGATATCTCATAGAGGAGGTACTCGATTTCGGAGCGCCTCTTACTTGAGACTTCGGCTTGCTGGAAGCTTTAGCCTGCAAGGGCGCTTTCATTCCTTAGGGTGCTGTGGACTTGAAGCCTCCGCATGCAGGTCATCCGCACGCACATACCACTCTATACACATACGTATCGACTATGAAACGAATACTCACTTTGGCTCTTGCCTCAGCTTTGGCTTTACCTGCCCTGGCTCATGCAGAGAAAGGATCTCCCCTTTGGCTGCGTCATCAGCAGATTAGCCCTGACGGCTCGCAGATCGCCTTCTGCTACAAGGGGGATATCTACACCGTACCGACGGCTGGTGGGCAGGCACTACGTCTTACCTCTAATGCCGCCTACGACGGTACTCCTATTTGGAGCCCCGACAGCCGTTCGCTGGCCTTCTCTTCCGACCGTGAGGGGAGTAAGGACGTCTATATCGTCAAGGCTGACGGCTCAGGTCTGCGTCGCCTGACCTATAGCAGCGAGAAGGAAGTACCCGTGGCCTTCCTCGATGGCTCTACGCTCCTCTTCCAGTCCTACGTCATGCCCGATGTGAAGGATGGTATGTATCCCTGGGACTGGTTCGTACAGACCTACTCGCTTGACCTCTCTAAGACTATTGCCCGCCCCAAGCTCTACGGTGCTTATCCTATGCTGATGCCTTCGCTGCGTGGTGGCGAGATCCTCTACACCGACGTCAAGGGCTACGAAGATATCTGGCGTAAGCATGCTGTCTCTCCTGTGACGCGTGATATCTGGCTCCGCTCCAAGGATGGCAAGCACACGAAGCTCACGACCTTCGGCGGTGAAGACCGTAATGCTGTCTGGGATAGCAAGGGCGGCTTCTACTACCTCAGTGAGCGCGAAGGCTCCTTCAATGTCTACCACCGCGATGCTGCTACGGCTGCCGCTGCAGACAAGAAGATCACTTCCTTCACGAAGAATCCCGTCCGCTTCCTCTCTATTGCCTCTAATGGAACCCTCTGCTATGGCTTTGATGGCGAGATCTACACTCAGACGCCTGGTGGTCAGCCCACGAAGGTGAATGTCTCCATCGTCCGTGACCAGGAGGAGTCGGCTATCAATCCTGAGACGATCCGTGATGGCGTGTCGTCCTTCGCCGTAGCTCCCAGCAATAAGGAAATTGCCTTCATCGTCCATGGTGATGTCTTCGTCACACACACCGAATACGGCACGACAAAGCGCCTCACCAGCACCCCAGAAGAAGAGCGTGATGTCGACTTCAGCAACGATGGCAAGAAGATCGTCTACGCTGCTGAGCGTAATGGCGGGTGGAATATCTATATGGCTGAGCTGAATCGCTCGGATGACCCCCTCTTCGTCTATTCGCGTGACATCAAGGAGACGCAGCTGACGAAGAATAAGGAAGCATCTTTCCAGCCTCACTTCTCTCCCGACGGCACGAAGGTGGCTTACCTGCGTGACCGCACGGGTATTTACGTCCACGACCTCAAGTCTGGCCGTGACTACAAGGTCCTCGACAAGAAGTTCAACTACTCCTACTCCGACGGCGATATCAGCTATCACTGGAGCCCTGACGGCAAGTGGATCCTCGCTAACTATATCGGTCATGGCGGCTGGCAGCACCCTGACTGTGCTATGGTCAAGGCTGATGGCTCTGGCGAGATCGTGAACCTCACCGAGAGTGGCTATTCCGAAGGCTCGGGTAAGTTCGTCATGAAGGGCAAGGCCGTCCTCTTCTCCTCTGACCGTGCGGGCTACCGCAGTCATGGTAGCTGGGGGGCAGAACGCGACTACTACCTGATGTTCCTCGACCGTCAGGCTTACGAAGACTTTAAGCTCTCTAAGGAGGATAAGGAGCTCCGCAAGGAACTCGCTGACCTTACGACTAAGGACAAGAAGACCGACGAGAAGAAGGATGCCAAGAAGCCTGCTAAGAAGTCCACGAAGAAGTCGGCTAAGACTGATGCCAAGGATGCTAAGGATACGAAGGAAAGCAAGGGCTTCACGCCAGACTTTACCGATCTGGATCATCGTACGGTCCGTCTGACGCGCGCCTCGGGCTCACTCTCTGATGCCGTCATCACCGATGATGGTAAGAAGCTCTACTACATCGCTAAGTATGAGGACTCCTACGACCTCTGGGAGCGTGACCTCGAAGAGCAGTCTACGAAGCTCCTCAGCGCACGTGTCGGTGGTGGTAGCCTGATGCTCGGTCAGGATGGGAAGACCGTCTATGTCGGTACGTCCTCTGGCCTCAATAAGCTCGATGGTGGTCACCTCAAGCCTATCAGCTTCGCTGCTGAGTTTGAGCATCGTCCCGCAGCTGAGCGTGAGTATATCTTCGACCACGCATGGCAGCAGGTCAAGGAGAAGTTCTATGACGTCAACCTCCATGGGGTCGACTGGGACTACTACCGTAAGACCTACCGCAAGTTCCTCCCTCACATTGATAATGATGAGGACTTCGCTGAAATGCTGAGCGAGCTCCTCGGAGAGCTGAATGCTTCGCATACGGGAGCTCGTGTCCATTCTAAGCGTTGGGCTCAGCAGACGGGTTACCTTGGTGCCTTCTACGATCAGAAGTACACGGGCAATGGCCTCAAGATCGAGGAGATCCTCGCTGGTGGTCCGCTCATGCAATTCGGTGATAAGATCAAGGCTGGTATGATCATCGAGAAGATCGATGGCGAAGTCATCGATGCTGATCGTCCAGTAGAGCTCTACCTCAATGGTAAGGTCGGTAAGCGCGTTAGCGTCACCTTCCACGATACTAAGACAGGTAAGCGCTTCGAGGAATTCATCCGTCCCATCGGGCAGTCTACGCAGAAGGATCTCTTCCACCGCCGCTGGGTACAGCAGCGTAAGGATATCGTCGAGAAGCTCAGTGGTGGACGCATCGCCTACATCATCGTGCCCTCGATGAATACGTACAGCTACCGCAATGCTTACAAGGAGCTCCTCGGTAAGTACCGCAACTATGATGCCGTCATCGTCGACACCCGCTACAATGGTGGTGGTTGGCTCCACGAAGACCTCGTCTTCCTGCTCAGCGGTAAGCTCTACTCTCGCTTCACGCCTCGTGGTCAGTACATCGGTGATGACCCCATCATGCAGTGGACTAAGCCCAGCTGTGTCCTCGTGAGCGAAGGGAACTATAGTAATGGTCATGGTTTCCCCTGGGTGTATAAGACCCTCGGTCTCGGTAAGGTCATCGGTACGCCTGTCGCAGGTACGATGACGGCCGTCTGGTGGGAAAGGCAGATCAATCCTTACCTTGTCTTCGGTATCCCCCAGGTAACTTGTTCCGATGTCAATGGTGTCGCGATGGAAAATCAGACGCTGCAGCCTGATATCGAGGTCTACAACACGCCTGCCGACTACCTCTCTGGTCGTGACGTCCAGCTCGAGCGTGCCGTACAGGAGATGATGAAGACAATTAAGAAGAAGTAGCTTCTCCCGCACTTTCACCTTTGAGGTAGCGAAGACCTCCTGCTCTCGCTACTTCGAGGTATCCCCCTTACCCCTCCCACCGAAGACGCTGATCCTGAGCGATCAGCCCTTCGGTGGGAGGGGCTTCTTTATGCCGTAGAGTGGAGCCGCGCGGAGGGTAGGGGTAGGAACCCGTATTGGTCGCTGCTCCGACCTATATGAGTATGTGAGTAGAGCTATATAGGATGGCAAAGAAAGCTATATAGCTTTGTGAAGCGACCTATATTAGGGTTGTTGCTCCGCGTAGGGATAAAAGTTGTGGACGAGTGGCAGATAAGTTTGGACTACGTACGTGGCTCTAATATCTACGTACGTGGATATTTGGATTTACGTGCCTGGTCTTTAAGACTACGTGCATAGATAGAAGAATACCACTACGTGAAGGCGCTTTTTCCTTCGCAAGAAGGACACTTTTCCCTCCGCTGGATAAGAAGAATACTTGCGACAAGGCGAAGGGCTTGCTCGGTCACTTCGGAGAGATATATCGGTGGGCTCTGGACGTGCGATGCCTTAGCACACGAAATAGAGAGGACTGGACTCGCGGCAACAGTCTCTATTGGCTTACCCGCTGACCACTATTGGTTCGTATGCCGAAGCCGTATTGCTTTCTCTTGGGCACACTATAGTTCCGTTTAGTACGCTCCTATTGATGTGTCTATCGATCTCCCGATGTATTTCATACATTGATATATAGGGGTGGGGGATAGCTTACGCTCTTTCGTGCTCTCTTGGAGGCGCGTGAGACGGGAAAATTGGGTAAAAAGTGAAGAATTTTCCGATCAGTATGCCATCGCTTTTTGACGGAGTTTGTGCCTCTTCGCTGGCCGAATTATGGCAAAATGTGGCAGAATGACGTGATGGAACTGGCTGAGTAGGTGGAATGTTTTGTTCGTTAAAAATCTTAGGAAGTTAGACCTATTTTCGAAGGTTCTTTATATAGCTTTTTATCTATATTTGCTACCGCAATTCGCACTAACACAACAATGCATCAACTTTGATTATGCTAACTCGATTACGTAGCCTATTCGTCGCCCTGATCCTCGTGATCATGGGTGCGATGCCCGTGTGTGCGCAGACCATCCAAGCTAAAGGTAAAGTCATCGACAGCGAAGGTAAGGCCCTCGCTGGCGTCTCTGTATCTGCTAAGCAGGATAAGGCACTGCATACCACCACGGCATCTGACGGTACCTTCTCAATTCAAGTAGCCGAGAAGACGATCCTTGTCTTTACTCTGACAGGGAAGCAAACTGTAGAGCTGGTAGCTACGACCACGCCCATGCAAGTTACTCTCCCCAATGCAGCCCCTGAAAAGAAGGAGACCACTACGGTCGTCTCTATGCGTCAGGCTACATCGGTGAAAAGCGTCTACTATCCCCTGTGGGTCATCGATGGAGTGATCTACAAGGAAGACAAGGACTTCAACGTCGCCGACCTTGCATCTCCCGAAGCTAAGCGCCTCATCGCAGCTGCTCTGCCCGGTCTCTCGGAGAGCGACATCCAGAGCTTCCAGGTCATCAACGACGCTTCTGCTACCGCTCTCTATGGTCAGCGCGCCCTCGGGGGGGTTATCTCCGTCCGCACGAGTAAGGCTGGGCAGGGGACTAACTCCTTCACTTATCAGGCCGAGCTTACTTATCGTGCCATCCCCTCCTATCGCGAGTATAATATCCTGAACTCTCAGGACCAGATGGCCGTCTTCAATGAGATGGCTAATGGTAAGAGCCTTGACAACGAGGCTGTCTTTATCGCCTCGCAGTATGGGGTCTACGGCCACCTCTACAATAGCATCTATAATTACAATGATCAGAGTGGCGAGTACGGTGTACTCAATACCGATGCAGGTCGTGCGGCTTACCTCCGTGCTGCTGAGCTCCGTAATACGAACTGGTTCAAGGAGCTCTTCCAGCACAGCATTCGTCATCAGCACACCCTGACCTTCTCTACGGGTACGCAGAAGGCGAACTACTATGCTTCGATCAATGCTAACCTCGACCCAGGGTGGAATAAGTACGAGAACTCTCAGACCTACTCGTTCAACTTCAACGCTGACTTCCGCCCCTTCAAGGGCTGGAGCTTCGGTATCCGCTCTACGGCCTCCTACGGCAAGGTGCACTATGGTGGTGACTGGCGCCCCGGTAGCTATGCTCCTACTGCCAGCCGTACGCTGGATCCCAATACCTTCTATGCGTATGACTACACGCCGTTCAATATCAAGCACGAGCTCCAGCACAATACTCGTGACTACAAGACGGCTAACCTCTCTCTGCAGGCTACCATCAACTGGCAACCCATCACGCAGCTTCGACTCTCCGCCCTCGGTGCTCTCCGCTATCGTGACCAGTATGGCGTGACCGACCGTGATGAGCAGGCTAACGCCTCTCAGGTCTACCGCAATATCAGTAAGAGTATCATTCGTAGTAATAGCGACTACCTCTACAAGCCTCTTGATGACCCCACGGCTCTGCCTCAGATCGTGATGCCTTATGGGGGGATTCGCAATTCGCAGAATCTCATCGATGAGCGCTACGACGGTCAGCTCAAGGCACACTACAATGACACCTTCGGTAGCAATGGCGAGCACAACCTCTCGGCTGTCGCTGGTCTCGAAGTCTTCGAAGAGCGTCACCTCAACGAGTGGTTCGATGCCTATGGGGTCAACTATAACCTCGGTTATATGACTACCTATTCGCCTCTGCTCTTCACGAACCTGCGCAACAAGAGTAAGCAGTACTACTACATTCATCCCACGCTTGACCGCGGGGTCTCTCTCGTCGGTAATGTCGACTACACCCTCCTCGGTCGCTACCGTGTGAATGCTTCTTACCGTCGTGAAGGGACGAACCAGTTCGGTCGTGCTCGCACCATCCGCTATATCCCCACTTGGAACGTCGGTGGTAACTGGTCTATTGATCAGGAAGCCTTCTTCCCCAAGCTCAAGCCCCTGTCTTCGCTCTCGATGAGCCTCTCCTACGGGATGTCGGGGACGATCCCTTACGTGCACAATGCACTACCTCGTCTGAAGACCCTCCTTCCCTTCTTCGGGGATGCTAACCTCATCGAGCCTGGGGTCTATATCAATGAGCCTGCTAACTACGACCTGACCTATGAGAAGATGTATGAGTTCAACTGGGGCCTCAACTTCGGTCTCTTCGATGAGCGTATCTCAGCAGGTATCACGCTCTTCAATCGTCAGGGGCGTGACCTCATCGACCAGGTATTGCCTCAGGGTACTGGCGGCTTCGTCGATGAGCTGTATGGGAATGTCGCTCAGATGAGTGCCAAGGGGATTGAGCTCTCGCTGACTACGAAGAATATCCAAACCCGCGATTTCTCATGGTCTACCTCGATCACCTACTCGCGCAATACCAATAAGGTGACGCGCCTCAATACCAGCCCCTCAGTGACGAACCTCACGGATGGTGCTGCTCGTCAGGGCTACCCTCTGAACTCACTCTTCTCCATCCCCTTCTACAAGCTGGACGAGAACGGGCATCCTCGCTTCTTCCTCCCTAACGGTGCTGATGTCCTGCCTGATGGCCGCCACATCACCAGCCCTAAGCGTGGTGGACAGGTCGCTTGGACGGCTTCTAATCCCGAGGAAATTGACTATCTCCTCTACTCTGGTACTCTGACGCCTACCGATCAGGGTGGTATCAACAATAGCTTTAGCTTCAAGAACTTCCGCCTCGGTGTCTACGTCTACTACTCCTTCGGTGGTGTGATGCGTCTGCCCCAGCAGTTCGCTACGAAGTACAATGACCACCAGGTGATGGGTAAGGAATTCAACCGCCGCTGGCTGCGTGCTGGTGACGAAGAGCGCACGAACGTCCCTGTGATCGCTACGGATGCTCACCGTCAGGCTAACCCCTACCTGAGCAATGCCTACACGAACTACAATAAGTCGGATGTCCGTGTCGCTAAGACCGACTATATCCAGCTGCGTGATATCTCTCTGAGCTATACGGTACCTAAGAGCTTCGTAGATCGCCTGCGTCTCTCTTCGCTCGCTCTCAAGTTCCAGGCCTCCAATGTGGCACTCCTCTATGCTGATAAGAAGCTCAATGGTGCGCTCCCTTACAGCTATGACCCTCACTCCTACATCTTCACCGCTACTGTCGGGCTTTAGTCAGATAGTATAAAGGATCTATATAGAATGAAGAAGTTATCATCCAGCCTACTCGCTCTGGCTTTGGTCGCAGGCTCTCTCTTTGGAATGAGCTCCTGTGGGAAGTTCCTCGATGAGAATTCCGATGGACGCTACGTCGATGGGAATACTCCTTATAAGATCAGCCGCTTCCTGACCTACGCTTATCCCTTGGCTTCACTGGCTCATATCTCGGAGCTCTCCTCAGATAATACATATGAGGATGAGACGCGTAACCTCTATCGAGAGGAATTCCAAGACCTCGCTGTCTACTGGAAGCCTATCACGACGAAAGATGGTTCCGCTTACTACGATGGCCCTCTCAAGCTATGGGAAGCCTCCTACTACGCTATTGCTCAGGCTAACGAAGTGCTGACACTTATCGAGGAAACCAAGGACTACGGTGACCGTAATATGGCCTCTCGAGGTGAAGCCCTCGCCGTGCGTGCCTGGTCACACTTCCAGCTGGCAAATGTCTTCTGCCTCCCCTATAACTTCGATGGTCAGGGTGGTGCGACGAACCTCGGTATCCCCTATGTCGCTGAGCGCGTCACGACCATCCTCCCCGACTATCCTCGTGGTACCCTCAAGGAGACCTACGAGAAGATCGAGAAGGATCTGCTGGAGGCCATCCCTCTTCTGGAGAAGTACAATATCTACCAGAACGATATCCGTCGCTTCCACTTCACCGCTGAGGCTGCCTATGCCTTTGCAGCACGCTTCTACCTCTACTATAACCAGCCTGACAAGGCTAAGGAGTATGCAGATAAGCTCCTTGGGAGTACCCCTGCATCGCAGCTGCGTGACTGGAAGGGTAACTACACGGGTATCGACGCTGCTAATGCCAATGCTAAGGCGCTGGCTTACTATCGTCCTACCAATGCAGCAAACCTCCTGGTGACTTCGCTCCACACCAACTACCAGTTTACCACCACCAGTGGTGAGGCCTTCACGAACTCTCGCTATACGCACTCCAATAAATGTGCTGCTGATGAGACCCTCTGGAAGAATATCTGGAACGTTGGTCGTAACCGTGACGAGTACAACTTCGCTCCCTATATCTACGACAAGGTCTTTATCGATAAGGTCTATCAGCCTAAGTTACCTGAGCTGACCTCCACTCGTAGCGTCGAGGTCCAGCTGACGACGGACGAAGCTCTCATCAATCGTGCAGAAGCTAAGATCCGTCTTGGGGATCTTGCTGGTGGTCTCGCTGACCTCAATGTCTGGACTCAGGCTTACCTCCGTCCAGGACTTGCCAAGCGTACCTTCACGCAGGCAGAGATCGAAGCTTACTACAACGCCCTTCCCTATGCGGACAAGACGACACGCTCGCCTAAGAAGCATCTGACGAAGGCGCACTTCAAGCTCCATGATGGCTCTACGATCACGGAGGGTACCGCTACGGAGGCTCTCCTGCAGTACGTCCTGCAGTGCCGTCGTATCCTCACGCTCCACGAAGGTCTTCGCTGGCAGGATATCAAGCGCTTCGGTATCGATATCTACCGCTGGAAGAAGGTCGATGCAGGTGCAGATACCTACGAAGTACCTGCTGATGGTGTACTCCTCGGCTCTGATCTCCGCCACGCTATCGCTCTGCCTCAGCAGGCGATCACTGGCCAGATCCAGCAGAACCCACGCTAATGCTTACAGCTATGAAACTATTCAATAAGATCATTGCACCGCTTCTTCTCTCGGCGGCTCTGGTGAGTTGCGGGTCTTCTTCTGACGAGGTCGATCCCAAGCGCCCGATCTTCTCACCGCTGGATACGACGACGATGACCGAGGTCCAGAAGTACGTCCAGAACTACTTCGGGAAGAAGTTCAATGTAGATATCCGCTACAACTATGAGGATCGCCTGGCGAGTAACCTCTATAAGCTCGGGCCAGCCTCTGAAGCCCAGGCACTGAAGTACCTCAACCTCATGCGCTATACCTTCTTCGAAGTCTACGAGAAGGTAGCTCCCAAGGGCTTCGCTGAGCGCCATACCATCAAGCAGCTTGTCCTCTTCGGGACACTCGGCTATGGCCCTACGCAGAACCTCCTCGGGGAAGCACCCTTCGGGATGATCCAGGTCTATGATATCAATAGACTTACCATCCCCTATTTAGGCGGTGATGACTTAAGTGGCTTCAATTACTACTACGAGCGTGCTCGAGACAACTATATCCAGACGCTCTATCATGAGTCTGCTCATACCCTCCACCAGGATACTCCTGTACCAGAGGCCTTCCTGAAGCTGACGATCTCAGACTACCAGCAGGACAATGCGTTCTCTTACTGGTATGTCCGTGGCATCTCTTCGCTGACTGCAGGCTTCATCTCAGACTATGCGAGCAAGAGCCCCGAAGAAGACTTCGCTGAGCTCTATGGTACCTATATGGTGCTCCTGCCTGAGGAATGGGAGAAGCTGATGGTCCAGGCTGACCACAAGTATAAGTCTGACTCCCGCTACACGGGTCGTGAGATCCTGGAGCGCAAGCTGGCCATCATGAAGGAGTATCTGAAGGCTAACTACCACCTCGATATCGATGTCGTCCGTGCAGAGGCTAACCGTCGTATATGTGCTAAGGTTAACCTGCCCTCTGCGGAGTACTACGAGTTTGTCAAGAATGACTTCTCGATGCTTCCTCCCTCTTATTATTCTACCGTCCCTAAAGATTAGACTGCTATGAGACGTTATTTTGCTTGGGCTCTCGGAGCCATGGCACTCTTCTCCTCTTGTAAGATGTACGACAATCTGCCTGAGGGAGACGATAAGCCAGCACTCTATCTGACGAAGGAGATGGGGAAGCTGACGGACCTACTGACGGGTAATGCCAACGGCTGGCGTCTGGTGCTCCTGCCTGGTAGCTACCAGTACGGCGGTATCAACATTGCCTTCAAGTTCCACAAGGGTGGAGCAGTAGAGTCCTATTCGGAAGATCTCGATGAGGTCATCCACTCCAGCTATCGTATCTACAATACGGCTGGTATCCGCTTGACCTTCGATACGCGCAATCCTGCTCTGGGTCGCTACGCAGAGCCTCGCAATACGCTCCTTCAGGGGCTGGAGGGGGACTTTGAGTTCACCTTCGGAGATGTGAGCGCTGACCAAGATACGATCCAGCTTACTGGGGTTTATAGCCGCAATAAGATGATGCTCGTCCGCCTCAAGGAGGATGCAGAGTCCTATATCCATAAGGTCAAGGATATCCGCAACGCCGTCTATGGTAAGGCTCTTGCCACGACGACCATCGGTGGGCAGGAGGTCAAGATGTCGGTCTTCGGACTCATCCGCCAGCTCCAGGTCAAGGTTGGATCTGCTGAGCCTCGCCTCATCCCGATTAACTTCTCTACAGAAGGGATCGAGGTCATCGGTGCTGATGATCTGATCGACGATAGCGATGCTTCGCAGGGCAAGGTCGGGCAGATCGGTACGGAGATCCTTCGTCAGATCAAGGTCGTGAAGGAGGGCTCTACCTATCATGCTCTCTCTCCTTCGGGGCAGAAGATCGCGATCCAGTCAACTGACTACGACTTCACGAAGAGTAAGATCCGCGCCTTCTTCTACGATGGCTGGAGTGGTGATGCTGTCCGCGATGTCATCAACCGTATCAACGGTGTCAAGTATCAGTCTGGCCCCAACGCTGGACAAGATAGCATCGTCGGTGATGCCGTGAATGATGCCTACTATACGAGTCCCTTGGATGAGATCGCTTACATCGGGCGTACTGATGGGGGCGACCACAAGATTTCGCTCCGTCGAGGGGGCAATTGGCTGAGCTATTACCTTGACTTTGCTCCTGCCAGCGATGATCCCAGCACGATCTACATCCGTAAGTTCGTACAGAACGGTGATGATTGGCGCTACAATCGCAATGCCATGCAGCGTATGATCAATGCGCTCGCAGATAACTCTCCCTATAAGATCTCGGTGAACCACTACAACGGGAACGATGAGTACCGCATCACCTCTGTAGCGAATACTAAGTTCTGGATGAGCATGTCTAAATTCTATGATCCTGGGCATTCGATTGATGAAATGCCCGTCTATCTAGATGGGTCTAAGTACTAATCAGATCTCATAGAGGACTAATCTATTCCCTTTCTCATCTTACGTGCCTCGGCCTTCCTCCGCAATGGGGGAAGGCCGATGCCTTTTATTTGCTCTGTCAGAGTGAAATCTGCGCTATCGAAATTCAATGTAGTAGGGGGAGGGAAATCGGACCACTACTGGTCAGCGAGTGAACCAGTAGTGGTTAGCAGTAGTAACCAGTACTGCTTTGCGTCGTGACCACTACTGGTCCGAGTGTGAACCACTACTGGTCGAAATACCCTCTTATATTTTGTGCGTACAGGGCGTCTCTGATAGGGGCGAGTCTCCGCTGTGATGGTCTGCCGGCTCACCCCTTGCTCTTGTCGTGATTTCCCAAAGGAGGAGAGTAGACGATTCCAAGTATGGAAAATTCATTTCCCTTCGTGGGTGCAGGCGGCTTCCTTCGGTGGGTGACCTTCTTTGCTTACCTTTGGAGTGTAGAGCTTTGTCGCTGGATTGTCTTGCCCGAAAGAGAGGCAAGCGAAGGCGCCAAGCTGTGTAATGATGAACTTAATTCACTGATGAAATATGGGATGGGATGTGGTACAGCTTGGCCTAAAGCACGATCTGCCAATTGATGACCCTCAGGCGACGGCGCAGGTGCTTGCGCATCGCATGGGCTGCGATGTCCAGGTGGGGTACTATAAGTATTGTGAGTACGATGAAGCCGAACGACGAGTCTACTCTATCCCTTATGCCTTTGTGCCTTTGGGTACTCCGCATAGAGGGGGAAGCTCTGCTCCCTGTCTGAGGCTTGTCATCGGTAATTATTGGGCAGATGAACTGAACCGGAGGATAGCGCCCCATAACTTAGGTGAGATTGACTTTGAAGAGGCGAGGATAAGGTCTTTTTTGTTGGAGGGTGGGAATGATTATCAGTTGTACACTCTGGAGAGTGACGATCATGAGGACGGCAATGGGATAGAAATCCGAATATTCAAGGAGACAGTGAACCTTGCCTTGTATGCAGTTGAGAGGTGGTATATGTGGGTTCATCGCTTTGAGTCAACGGATGAAGTAAATTGGTCACGGCTACAGGAGTATCGGATGCAAGTCTATGAGCGGGCTAAGGTGTTTGGCTGTGAGCAGGTGATTTACTCTGCAGACCAAGGACCGACAGAGTCTATCTATGATGGTATGGATATGGGGGCGGAGGAGCTACTGGCTTATGTCCGTGATCGTCGGTACTTGGATTACAAGTCGCCTGAGGACCAAGAGATCTGGCGACGAGATGGGCTGCATATCCAGTATGCCGATTACTTCAAGGGGAACATTCCTTGGCGCGAAGGCGTATGGATCGAGGTGGTTTTTGATGACTTCAGTGATCTGAAGGAGGCTGAATGCCCGACCTCTTAGGGAGGGGGCGTTAGTCGCTATATAAAAAGCCGAGGGGCAGGAGATGCGTATCTCCTGCCCCTCGAGCTTTATTGGGGGGATGGTGTAGGGTGCGAATTACAGCGTGAAGGAGGCTTGACCGATGAGGTTGCCATCAGCGAAGAGCTTGACGCGGTAGGTACCACTCTGCAGGCTCTCTTCGACGGGCCAATACATCGTGACGGGGGTGTCTTCGCCGTTGTACTCGATCTCGCGACGAATCGAATAGGGGATCTGCTTGCCTTCGAAGGGGAAGGTGCCAGCCCCAGGCTTGACGAGAAGCTCCTCGTTGGGCTGCGTGATGCGGCAGTAGAAGGTCTTCTCCCCGACGGCGGCGGTGACGTTCTTCGCTACGGTGAAGTGGATCTGGATGTTCACCGTCTTCTCAAGCTTCTTGCTAAGCTTGCCACGCTTGTCCATCGGCGTGATGGAGATGCGCGTCGCATCGAGCTTCGCAGCGAGCTTCACGCGGTCGGAGAGCTGTGCCTTCTCGTTGGAGAGCTGCTGCGCCTCATTGGTCGCACGGGCATAGCTGGCGCGTACCTCGCTATTCTCCTGACGCAGGCGGTCGTTGGCCGACTGGAGGGAGTCGATCTGTATGACGTAGTTCTTGAGGACATTGCGCAGGGTAGATATCTCTTGGGTGAGCTGGCCGATGCGCTTGGCGCTGGTGGCCTTGTTGCTCTTGAGCTCCTTCTGAAGCTGCTCGACCTTAGCACGCTCGGAGAGGAGCTGGCTGATGAGTGAGTCGGTAGCCAGGGAGATCTTCTGCTCGCCCATACCCTGAGAGAGCTTCTGATACTGGATGTCGTATTCGGAGGCGAGCTTCTGCAGCTCCTCCTGCATGATCTCCTTCTGCTCGCTGGCGAAGAGGTCCTTCTCCTCCTGGAGCTGGGCGCGCTCATTGCGCAGGACGAAGTAGAACGCTGCGACCAGAGCGATGATGACTGCCGAGGCGGCGATGATGATGTGCTTGACTTTCATTTATGCTTAGGGGTTTGTGGCGCGTACAAAGGGGGCGAAGGACTGACCGCCCCAAGTCGTGGTGAGTGCGGGGAGCTGGGCGATAAGGGCCTTGAGCTCGTCGCTCTGCTTGTCCTCCTCCGAGAGTAGTAGGGTGGGGCGGACGATGAGGGTGGGGGCGGAAGTGCCCTGTGCCCAGCTGAGCTCATAGTGTAGCGGATAGAGTAGCTCACGCAGGCGATCGCTGGCTGTGCTCATAGGGAGCTGGAGGCCGCGAAGGAAGTCCTCCGAGCTGGGGAGGCGAAGGAGCGTCGTAGACGGAAGGACTTCGCCACTTGCGCTGAGGAACGAGATGCGGGCATCGACCTGCGGAGAGCTGACGGTCTCGATGAGTGTCGTGAGCGGACCCTGACCGCTGGTGAGCGGAAGGAGGCGCAGCTCTGCCGTGCCTACTGGGCTGGTCTGCAGGCGCAGGCTATGCTCTGAGATGGCGAGGAGCTTAGCACCGAGGTCAAGCTCCATAGGGAGGCTGAGCGCAGAGTCTTGTGCGAGGAGTGTGGCCAGCTGGGTCCGGCGGTCTTCGTCCAGGAGCTCGGTCTGTCCGAGAGCCTTGATGATGGCGGCATACTTCGTCGTCTGGGCACTCAGTGCGAGCGAGGAGACGAGGAGTAGCGCAGTGAAGAGGAGGGCGCGGAGCTGCTTCATAGGGCGGCACGTAGACGGACAAGGCGCTCCAGCAGGCCTTCGAAGAGGTCGAGAGGGAGCATGTTAGCCCCGTCGCTCTTAGCGGAGGCGGGATCGGGGTGCGTCTCGAAGAAGAGGCCATCAGCACCGACAGCGATGGCGGCCTTAGCGATCGTCTCGATGAGCGCAGGCTTGCCACCGGTGACACCGCTGGCTTGGTTGGGGCGCTGGAGGGAGTGGGTGACGTCCATCACGGTAGGGAAGCCCGTAGAGCGCATGGCGGGGATGTTCGTGAAGTCCACGACGAGGTCGGAGTAGCCGAAGCTATTACCACGCTCGGTGAGGATGACCTGGTCATTGCCACACTCGGTGACCTTGCGTGCAGCGTGCTCCATACCCGAGGCGGAGAGGAACTGCCCCTTCTTGATGTTCACGATCTTGCCCGTGCGTGCTGCCGCAGCGATGAGATCGGTCTGACGGCAGAGGAAGGCGGGGATCTGCAGTACGTCTACGTACTCGGCAGCGAGTGCAGCCTCCTGCGTCTCATGGATGTCGGTGACGACAGGGATGTCGAAGGTCTCCCGTACACGGCGTAGGATGCGCAGTGCCTTCTCGTCACCGATGCCCGTGAAGCTGTCGACACGCGAGCGGTTGGCCTTGCGGTAGGAGCCCTTGAAGATATAGGGGATCCCGAGGCGGGTGGTCATCTCGACGATGCGCTCAGCGATGAAGAGGGGCGTGTCCTCGTCTTCGATAGCGCATGGGCCAGCCATAAGGAAGAAGTTGGGGCCAGCGGTAAGGTCTTTATACTGGATCATAATGCGGTAGGGAGAATGGGACGGGCTACTTCTGCTCCCACGCCTCGAGGTACTCTAAGGCCTGGCTGAGCTGCTCCTCACGGGGCAGTAGTCCGTCGATATAGTGAAGGGTGAAGCCTCGGCGCTCCATGCCTCTGAACCACGTCATCTGTCGCTTGGCGAACTGATGGATGGCCGTCGCTAAGGCGGTGAAGAGCTCGTCGCGGGTCAGCTCTCCGAGGAGGTGCTGCGTGACGAACTTATACTCCAGCCCGTAGTAGATGAGGTCTTCGGGTGCGATGCCCGAGTCGATGAGGCGCTGGACCTCCCCGATGAGATCGCCTTCGTCGAGGCGCTGACGGAGGCGGGCGGTGATACGTGCCCTGCGCTCCTCTCGGGGAAGGGTGATGCAGAGGATGAGGCTCTCTATGGGCTCGTACTCGGTGTGGTCAGCTCCTGCGAGGCGCTCCCGCTGGATATAGTCTGCGATCTCGATAGCACGGATAGCGCGCTGAGGTGAGTCGAGGTCCGTATCGTTGTGCAGGGGGCCGTAGGAGGCGAGACGCTCACGGAGAGAGGCGAGCGAAAGCCCTTGTAGGCTCTCTCGTAGCGCTGGATTGGGCGCTACGTCGGGTAGATGATAGCCTCGGAGGACGGCTTCGGCATAGAGCCCTGTGCCGCCACAGAGGATGGGGTACTGGATGCCTCGCTCGCGGATGGCAGCATACGCCTCGTGGAAGGCGTGCTGCCATGCGAAGAGGTTGTACTTCGTCCCCGCAGGGACGATGTCGATGAGGTGGTAGGGGATGGTAGTCCCCTCATAGGTGTACTCGGAGAGGTCCTTGCCGGTGCCGACGTCCATGCCGCGATAGACTTGGCGCGAGTCCGCACTGAGAATCTCAGAGCCAAGTCTATGCGCCAGACGGACGGCCAGGGCAGTCTTGCCCGATGCAGTAGGTCCGAGTAGGGTGATCATCCGCGATCCTTGAGGATCACATCATGCGCGCCCCCTTCGACGATGGAGGTGCTGGAGACGAGGGTGATCTTAGCCTTCTGCTGGAGCTCGGGCAGGGTGATAGCACCGCAGCTGCACATCGTGGCCTTCATCTTACCGAGGGTCTGTGCGAGGTTGTCCTTGAGCTTACCAGCGTAGGGGACGTAGCTGTCGACACCTTCTTCGAACTTCAGAGCTTCGCTGCCACCGCTGTCGTAGCGCTGCCAGTTCTGAGCGCGGTTCGAGCCTTCGCCCCAGTATTCCTTGACGATGTTGTTGCCGATCTTGAGCTTGCGCGTGGGTGACTCGTCGAAGCGAGCGAAGTAGCGACCCATCATGAGGAAGTCGGCACCCATAGCGATAGCCAGCGTCATGTGGTAGTCGTGTACCAGACCGCCGTCGCTACAGATGGGGACGTAGATACCCGTCTCCTCGAAGTACTTGTCACGAGCCTGAGCTACATCAATGATCGCAGTAGCCTGACCGCGACCGATACCCTTCTGCTCGCGAGTGATACAGATGGAGCCACCACCGATACCGACCTTGATGAAGTCTGCACCAGCCTCAGCGAGGTAGCGGAAGCCCTCTTCGTCGACGACGTTGCCAGCACCGACGAGGACCTTGTCGCCGTACTTCTCGCGGATCCAGCGGAGGGTGTCGTACTGCCACTCAGAGTAGCCGTCGGAGGAGTCGATACAGAGGACGTCTGCACCAGCTTCGATGAGGGCGGGGACGCGCTCAGCGTAGTCGCGGGTGTTGATACCAGCACCTACGAGGAGCTCCTTCGTAGCCTTATTAGAGAGCTCGACGGGGTTGTCCTTGTGCGCATCGTAGTCCTTGCGGAAGACGAGATAGACGAGGTTGTCGTTCTCATCGATGATAGGCAGGGTATTGAGCTTGTGCTCCCAGATGATGTTGTTGGCTTCCTTGAGGGAGATGCCGAGGCGACCGACCTTGAGCTTGGAGAAGGGGGTCATGAAGTCCTTGACGAGGGTATCCTCGGGCGTGGTACCGATGCGGTAGTCACGGCTGGTGACGATACCGAGCAGACGGCCGTTGGGCGAGCCGTCTTCGGTGACGCCGATCGTCGAGTGACCCATGCGGGCACGCAGAGCGAGGACATCACGCAGCGTCGCGTCGGGGCGGATGTTGGAGTCGCTCGATACGAAGCCTGCCTTGAACTTCTTCACGCGGCGTACCATCTCGGCCTGCTCAGCGATGGGCTGCGAGCCGTAGATGAAGGAGAGCCCGCCATTGCGAGCCAGCTCGATGGCCAGCGTATCGTTGGAGACCGACTGCATGATCGCCGAGACGAAGGGGATATTGAGGCTGATGCGGGGCTCCTGGCTACGAGCGAAGCGGACCAGCGGCGTGGTCAGCGAGACGTTCTGTGGGGTGCACTGACGTGTCGTGAGCCCTGGGATAAGGAGGTACTCCCCGAAAGTGCGGGAGACTTCGTTGACGAATATTGCCATAAGCTATATGGATGAAGTGGGTGATTACTTGAGGTGGGGGAGGACGTGGCCCATGCGATCCTTCTTCGTCTGCATGTAGAAGGCGTTATGCTCATTGGGCTGGATCTCCAGAGGAAGCGTCTCGACGACTTTGAGGCCGTAGCCTTCGAGGCCGACGCGCTTGATGGGGTTGTTGGAGAGCAGGCGCATCTGCTGGATGCCGAGCTGCTGGAGGATCTGAGCGCCGACGCCGTAGTCACGTTCGTCAGCTTGGTGACCGAGGTGGAGGTTCGCATCGACGGTGTCTAAGCCCTCTTCCTGAAGCTTGTAGGCGCGGATCTTCTCCATAAGACCGATACCACGGCCTTCCTGATTGAGGTAGACGACTATGCCACGACCTTCCTTTTCAATGAGCTCCATAGCCTTGTGCAGCTGCTCGCCACACTCGCAGCGCATCGAGCCGAAGATGTCGCCCGTGGCACAGCTGGAGTGTACGCGTACAAGGACGGGCTGGCCGTCAGCGATGTCACCCTTGATCAGTGCGATATGCTCGAGACCATTGCTCTTCTGCTTGAAGGGGATGAGGCGGAAGTCGCCCCACTGCGTGGGCATGGCGACCTCTTCACCACGCTCTACGATGCTCTCCGTGCGGAGGCGGTAGGCGATGAGATCCTTGATGGTGATGATCTTCAGGCCGAAGCGCTGAGCGACCTCCCACAGCTGGGGAAGGCGGGCCATCGTACCATCCTCGTTGATGATCTCGATGAGTGCGGCTACAGGCTGCAGGCCAGCCAGACGGGCCAGGTCAACGGCCGCTTCGGTATGCCCCGCACGGCGCAGGACACCCTTGTTGCGAGCACGCAGTGGGCAGACGTGACCAGGACGGGCCAGATCGCCTGGGGTGATATTGGGGTCAGCTAAGGCGAGGATCGTCTGGGCACGGTCATACATAGATACACCGGTGGTGCAGCCATTGCCGAGTCGGTCGACGGTGACGGTGAATGGAGTCTCGTGGACGGAGGTATTGTTGGGTACCTGCATCTCGAGCTCGAGTTCATGGGCACGGTCTTCGGTGATAGGTGCGCAGAGGACACCACGGCCGTAGCGCATCATGAAGTTCACCTTCTCGGGGGTAACCTTTTCAGCGGCGATGATGAAGTCGCCTTCGTTCTCGCGGTCCTCATCGTCGACGACGATAAGGAATTCACCACGGCGGAAGTCTTCGAGGGCTTCCTCGATGGTGTTTAGCTTGATTTCGCTCATAGATCTTGTGTGTGTATAGCTACCTGCCAGGAGTCTGGATCGGTAGACTGTGTAGTGGATAATTCGGAGGCGGGGCGATGGACTCCCTTAGCGGCTACAGCGACTTCTTCGGCGATCTGCGTGAGCACCGTGCGTGTCGTGCGAAGGTCAGCCTTGAGGTGGGTGCGTACTCGCGAGAGGAAGAGTCCAAACGGAAGAGATATGGGGAGGATGGCCCCAAGGATACGGCCCCAGCGCGGCTCCTCTGGGAGGAAGGGCGAGAGGCGTGTGGGCAGGAGTGGTAGGTCGCAGAGCTTGCTGACCAAGAGACGTGAGGGCGTGTGGCGCAGGCTCTCGGTGATAGCGTCGAGCTCTTCGCTGAGGGCTGCCAATGCCTGCTGCTCGGCTCCGTGGCTCCAGATCTGCCAGATACGTCCTGAGAGCATAGGGCTGCGGAGGAGGGCATCAGTATGCGCGATGGCTTGTGCCACAGCGACGGCACCAGCCTCATAGTCGGCTTCTTCGATGATGAGCTCTTGATACTCGACCTTACGGACACCGCGGAAGCCGAAGAGCTTGCGGAAGAAGATCACGTAGGCCTCGACGTTGAGTGCCGAAGAGTCTTGGTTCGCCTTGTATGCGAGGAATATCCCGACGGGGAAGAGGAGGATGTTACTCAACCACATCCCCAGCCAGATAGGTATCGACTCGCTGCGTAGCATGTTCGTGCCGAAGGAGTCGATGATGAAGTAGACGACGAAGAAGAAGATGGAGATGATGATAGGCATCCCGATCCCCCCACGGCGTACGATGGCGCCGAGGCTGGCGCCGATGAGGGCGAAGATGATACAGGAGACGGGGAAGGTGAACTTGCGATGCCACTCCTGATGGAAGGTGCGGTAGTGATAGAACTCTGTGTCGTCCGTACCCATATAGATCTGGGCTTCCTCCGTGATACGCTTCGCCTTGTCGAGGGCGGAGCCGATAGCCTGCAAGCTGTCTTGTGCAGTGAGTGTGAGTGATGCCTTGGCTTCCTCCGGCTTCACTCCGCTGGTCTCTTTCACGAGAGTAGCGATACGCTCCTGCTGGCGGGCGAAGACCGTGGTATCCTCGTAGGCATAGGGTGAGAAGCCGTAGTGGCTGGTCAAGAGGTCGGACTGCACGATGCGAGCGTAGCTATTGCGCGTGCTGTCGAGGATGGGGCGGATGGAGTCGATGGATACCTGTAGCTGATGAAGATTCTTCCCGACGTACATGGAGCTAAGCTCTCCCTCGTCCTGCATCTTGATATTGGCATCGAAGGGGATGAAGGTCTCACTGTAGTCAAAGTGAGGAAGCATGTAGGGGACAGGCTCGCTGACGGTATTGTAGCTCTGCGTCTGGATGTTCTCAAAGCTCTGACCTTGATAGAGCTTGAGGACGAGGAACTTCTTACTCTTGTCCATCACCAGACGGCCTGAGTCGGCACGGATGATGCGCGGGTTGAGATAGCCACGGCTCATATCGTAGACCATCATACGGTGCATCAGCCCAGTGCTCGCATCGCGGCTCTTGGCGTAGAGGCTGTAGCCTGGGATACCGGTATAGAATACCCCCGGGGTGATCTCCATCTCGGGGGCTGCATACTTAGCTGTGATGACCAGGGTCCACATGCGGACTTGGGCACGGATCATCAGATCGTTTTGGAAGTAGAAGAGTCCGCATGCCATCGCCACGACGAGGAGCATGATGGGGCGGATGATGCGGTAGAGGCGGATACCCGAGGCTTTCAGTGCAAGGAGCTCAAGGCGCTCACCCAGATTGCCCAGCGTCATCAGCGACGCCAGCAGGATACCCAGCGGGAGCGACATGGGGATGAAGGAGAGGGCTGCATAGAAGATGATCTTCAGCAGCATGAAGCCACTCAGCCCCTTGCCGACCAGCTCATCGATGTAGCGCCAGAGGAACTGCATCACCACGATGAACCAGCACACGGCGAAGCTCATCACGAAGAGCGGGATGAAAGTCCGGAGGATATACTTATCTACGATCTTGGGCACGTCTACTATCGCCAATTTATTAACCACAAAGATACACTTTTTAGGGCTATAGAGGGAAATGCACCTTCGGGGGAAGTCGCACTTCCTGCAGGGTATTTACACTCTTCCTATGTGGGATTTGATGGGCTTGCCCCTGAGGCGGTGATGCTCCCCGTCGTAGAGGGTAGTACCAACCTATTATAGGTCGGCGGGTGAATCTATATTGCTCGTGATGGCGACCTATATAGGTCAGAGAGCCTACCTATATAGGTTCACTCAGCGACCTATATAGCTTTGTGCACCTTCTCTTTCGGGGCGCTTTGCTCTTCTCTAAAAACGGCATCTCCCCCCGCCACCTCTATTCGAGTGACGGGGGGAGATGCTATAGTGGGGTTACTTCAGAGCGGTGGGCAGTGCCCACCCTCTAAGAGGCTTAGTAACCAGGGTTCTGCTGCTTGCCCAGCGTAGCGTTCGCATTGATTTCGCTCTCGGGGATGGGGAGGATCGTGCGGAAGTACGTGTGGTCGAAGGTGCGAGCTTCGTTGATCAGCGCACCGTGCCAGCCGACAAGACCCTTGTAGAAGCGTTCGCAAGTCTGACCATTACGCATCAGGTCATAGAAGCGGTGGCCTTCACCGACGAGCTCCTTGCTACGCTCCTTGAGGATGCGAGCGAGGGTGAGGTCGCCAGCAGCGACGCTCTTGGCGGGGTTAGCACGCTTGACGATGACATTGAGGTAAGTCAGGGCGGTAGACGTTTCGCCGAGCTTGAAGGCAGCTTCAGCAGCGTTCAGATAGACTTCAGCCAGACGGATGACGGGGATGTCGTTGGTACGCATATCCTTGAGGGCTGCCTTCCCAGGGTACTTCCCGATGAACATCTTCATGTCAGGCGTAGCGTCGGGGAGGTTCTTCACGACGCCTTCAGCCTTCGTGCCTTCGCTTGCCCAGAGGACATTCCAGCGGATATCGTTGTCGTCTTCCTTCATCTCTTCGTAGAACTTCTTCGTGATGAAGGCGTTGTAATACCCGTTGACGTTGAGCACGTAGGCAAGCCCTTCACGGTCGGCCCAGTCCTTAGAGTCAAAGTTCACGATCGAGAAGATCATTTCCTTCGAGCTGGCTTCGCTCCAGACCTGCTTGTAGGTCGTGACATCGGTAGCGAGCTCGTAGAGGTGGCTATCGATGACTTCCTTGCTCAGGCTGAGTGCCTTCGTATTGCCCTCGGTGTCGCCCTTGTAGAGGTACACGCGAGCCAGAAGTGCCTTAGCTGCAGACTTGCTGATGTAGCCATAGCTGGTATCCTCAAGGGCATTGCTGGAGATAGCCTCCGTGAGGTTCTTGATGATGAAGTCATAGCACTCCTTGAGGGTATTACGACCTGGCGTAGCAGCATTGTCGGGGATACCCTCGATGAGGGGGACACCCGGCGCAGCCCCATCGTTGGAGTAGGGGTAGGGCGTAGCATAGACGCGGCAGAGGTCGAAGTAGCAGAGTGCGCGTACGGCCTGAGCTTGTGCCTTAGCGTTGGCGATCTCCTTCTGCAGGCTGGCTGAAGCTCCCTGAGAGAGCTTTTCGCACATCTGCAGGAGGCGGTTAGCACGACGGATCGTATTGTAGATCTTGAACCAAGGCCCCGTGATATTGCTACGGGTATAGTCCATTTTGTAGTAATTATTCCCGCGGGAGCCTACGGTGGGGCACTGCATATCATCCCCTCGTACATCCCCTATGATGGTGAAGGATTGACCGTAGTATGAGGTGCTGGATCTTCCTCCCTGGAGGCCGTCAAAGAGACCACGGAGGGAGGGCTGTAGGAGGCTTGCTTCCTTGAGCGCCTTCTCCGTGCCAGTGGCGTTCGAAGGCTCGGTGTTGAAGTAACCCTTACAGGACGAGATGCTGGCCACGAGGCCCAGGGAGGCCATGAGGCCTATGATGATCCTTTTCATAAGACTTGAACTGTCATTTGTGTGGTTAGCAATAGACTAGATACCGACCTGAAGACCGAAGGTGACGGTGCGCAGGGGAGGCGTGCCGTAGGCTACGAAGCCACGCTGCTCGGGGTCGACGACGAGCATCTTATCCTTCCACGTGAGGAGGTTGTTACCAGCGGCATAGAGACGCAGGGTGTTGACACCGATCTTCTCAGTCCAGCGCTTAGGAGCAGTGAAGCCGATGGTGAAGTTCTTCAGACGCAGGTGGTCGGTGGGGCGCAGGAAGCGGGTCGAGTACGTATACGTATTCGTAGGCTCGAAGGAGGGAAGCTCCGTCTTGTCACCGACCTGCTTCCAGATCTTATTGATGTCGTAGTACTTGGGGATAGCCAGGTTCAGCACTTCTTCGTTACCGTCCTGGTAGAGCGCGGTAGCGTCATCGTAGAGGTAGCCACCGAGGGAGTAGCTGAGGGTGAAGTTGATGTCGACGGGGCCCCAAGTGATGTTGTTGATAAGCCCCCCAGTGAAGGTGGGGTCGAAGGGCTTGTCATCGATACGGCGGCGGTTAGCCTTGGAGCCTTCCGTGACGATGGTGCGGTCGTAGGTCTTCGTGGCTTCGTCGTACTTATTGGAGTAGTACTGGACCTTACCCGTCTTGGGGTCGATACCAGCATATTCAGCCAGATAGTAGGCGTTGTAGGGGTGGTTAACTTCGTGGATCCAAGTGCGGTCTACACGTGTGGTTTGTACGCCGTCGTAGCGCAGGAGGGTATTCTTATTGTGGCCGAGAGAGAAGGTCGTGCTCCAAGAGAACTTGTCCGTAGAGATATTGGTCGAGCGCAGTTCGACTTCAAAGCCCGTGTTGCGCATACTACCTACGTTCTGCAGCTCGCTGCTGAAGCCCGTCGTACCTGAGATGTTCTTGTAGAGGAGTAGGTCGGTAGTCAGACGGTTGTAGTAGTCGAAGGTAACACCGACACGATTGAAGAGGCGGAAGTCAAGACCGAGGTTGAAGGCCTTGTTCTTTTCCCAAGAGAGGTTGGGTGAGCCGAGATCGCTTTCCGAAGCCCCCGTACCCCCGTTGTAGTTGTAGCCGAAGCTGTAGAGGGAGAGGTGGTCGTAGTAGCCGTAGGGGAGCGTACCGTTAGCACCATAAGAGAGGCGCAGGCGGGTGTCGGAGAGGATGGGCTCAAGAGACTTCATGAACTTTTCCTTACCGATATTCCATGAGCCAGATAGTGACCAGAAGAGCCCCCAGCGGTGAGCTGGAGCGAGGCGAGAAGAGCCGTCCCAACGGGCTGAAGCACCGAAGATGTAGCGGTCATCGTAAGCGTAGTCCCCCTTGACGAGGAAGGAGAGCATGCGGGTCTTGTCGACGTCGGTGCTACCGCTTGAGTTCCCTGCATTCCCCAGTTCGTACTTGAGGTAAGAGGGGAAGTCGGTACCCCAGATATAGACGTTCAGCTTGTCGAAGGCTTCAGACTCGAAGCTGGCTACACCAGAGAGGTGGTGCTTGCCGAAGTCATGGTTAGCGTAGAGCTGCGACTGCGTGGAGAGGGTAGCACGCTCAAGGTTGGAGCGCTGGAAGACCCCGTTAGCAGCTTCACCGTCACCTTGGCGAGGGTCCCACCAGACGGCTTCTTCGGAGTTGATGTAGTCGTAGCTGACGTTCTGACGGAGCTTCAGCCAGGGGAAGAGTGTGAATGTGGCTTCGAGAGAGGGGTAGACACGCACGAGCTGCGTTTCGGAGAAGTTCTGCGTCGTGGCGAAGAGGGGGTTGATGTTGTTGTTCCCCGAGAAGCTGTTGTTGTAGGATCCATCTTCCATGAAGGGGTAGTTGGATGGAGTCAGTGTAGCGGATACCCCGTAGATAGGGTTAGCGTAGGCACTGCCTTCACTGCTGGTGTGCTGCTTGGTCTTAGCGAAGAGCATACGAGCCTTCAGCTCCAGACGGCGGTCGGTGTGGCTGACGTTGAAGCTACCGGTCAGACGGTTGAAGTCAGAGGCCAGCGAGATACCCTTTTGGTCAGCGTAGGACATCGAGGTGTAGAACTTCGTCTTCTCGCCACCACCCGAGACGCTGAACTCGTAGTTCTGTGAAGCGCCATTGCGGAGGAGGATCTTGCGCCAGTCCGTGTAGCCAGACCAAGGCTTAGCGATAGCGGTACCGATGGTCTTCTCTACCTGAGCTGCTACGTCAGAGGCGTTGGGGTAGAGGAGCTGATTCGTCGTCTTGTCGCGGAGCTCGCTGTAGTACTTGGTGTACCCGTGGCGGATGAGTTCATTACGCTTCTCAGCACTGAGGGTAGGGCGGTAGTCGATAGCCATATCGGAGCTACCCCAGTCAGCCTTGAAGTTGTAGTGGGTCTTCCCGGCACGTCCGCTCTTGGTCGTGATGACGACGACCCCGTTAGCTGCACGCGAGCCGTAGAGGGCAGCAGCACCAGCGTCCTTGATGACGGTGATATTCTCGATGTCGTTGGAGTTGATCGTAGAGAGTGGACTCATCCCCCCCTTAGCGTAGTCGAAGACTGAGGCGCTGCTGTTATTGACTGGTACCCCGTCGATGACGTAGAGTGGATCGCTACCAGCGTTGATAGAGCCGAGACCACGGATACGCACCGTAGCGATGCTACCGGGCTGACCCGAGTTGGAGTTCACTGCTACCCCTGCGATAGCCCCAGTGAGCTTATCTTCGAGGGATGTGGTGGGCACGTCCTTCATGTTCTTCGTGGAGATGGTCGTAGCAGACCCTGCGAAGGCGGACTTACGGGTATTCCCATACCCCGTGATGACGACGTCCTTGATCACCTGCTCTTCAGCCTGCAGGGTGATCTTCATCTCACCCGAGGCGATGGGCAGCTTGAGCTTGTTGTAGCCGATACAGCTAATCGTAAGGTGCTTAGCTGCATCTGGTAGCTTCAGCGTGAAGCGTCCGTTGACGTCGGTCAGAGTCCCTGTGGTGGGGAACTCGACGCAGGACACGCTGGCTGCGATGACGGGCTCCTTATCCGCAGATGAGATGATGACCCCTGTGACGGTGATCGTCTTCTTCTGCGACCAACCCACTCCTGCGAAGAGGAAGAGAGCGAGGAGGAAGAAAAGTGCTCTTCTCATGAGAATAGTAGTTTTAGTGTGATATGTGGGTACTTGCTTTGAGCCGTAACTTGGGATTACTATCTATTCATGGGTTACTCTGGAGGTGTCATCCTCGCGGTCTTTCACGTCATGTCTTTCTCCTAAAGGGAGGGTTGCCCCACCCGTGCTCCAGCGTATCCTCTTTTCAAATGTAGAGATTTTTATTTCCTATCCAATAGCAGGCCACCAAGGGGAGCGGTGAAGAAGGTGGTTTGTCACGGCTTACAGGGACTCTTATGGCCTGTGAGAAGGAGGAGAAGATGTATAGATGGATAGCTCTAAATGTCTGTACATTATGTGTATATGTGTGGGTGAGCGTAGGCTCTTTCTCCTGCTCTTCCTTGTCTGAGATGTGTACTCGTTATGGGCGAAATTTTCTCATCGGAGGGCCTTGAAAGAGGGTGTTTTTCGGGTTGAAATAACCTTAAATAATTTAGGAAGTTCGTTTGGTTTTCGACGTGTATCAAAGGAATGTGGCGCTTTTGGTTTTGGTATTTAAGGATGGGCCTTCGTGGAGGTGGGTTTTTGTTTCTCTCGTCGTTGTGCTTTTTATTCAGCTTGTCGCTTCCTCACTTCCTCACTTCTCGTGCTGACGCGGTATGCCCCATACGACTCCTTACATAATATATGTAGGGGAAGAGACTCCCTATCGTGGGAATTTCTCGCCGAGTACTGCTATCCTCTCGCTGCCGCCTTGACGAGATGTGGGTTCCTGATTATAGTGGCTTGTAGGCGAAGCTCGGGAGGTCGATGTGCAGACGACTACTGGTCTGGAGTTAAACGACTATTGTAGCCGTTGCTCCGCATAGGAATAAAAGTTGCGGACGAGTGGTAGATAAGTTTGGGCTACGTACGTGGCTCTAATATCTACGTACGTAGACTTTAGGGTTTTCGTGCCTGGTCATTAAGACCACGTACGTAGACAGAGGAAAACCACTACGTGAAGGCGCTTTTTTCTTCGCGAGAGCGATGCTTTTCCTTCCGCTGGATGAGAGGAATACCTGCGATAAAGCGAAGGGCTTGTGTGTCACTTCGGAGAGGTATATCGGGGGGACTGGGCGTGCGATGCCTTAGCAGAGTAAATAGCGGGCAGGACTCGCGGCAACAGGCTCGGGTGCAAGTGCCGCGCTAAAGGCGATGCATCGGCTTCGCATCCTCAGGGTGGCAGCGGGTGGATACCGTGTGGTGTGACGTCGGTAGGGTCCTGCTTCGTGAGCAAAAGTCACGAAGACATATCTTTACCTTATCGCTGTGTGAGTGAGGGGGAAAGGGGGTATCTTTGACGCTTTGAAAAGGAATTAACGGTGCGAAGGGCGGAAATGCTTATCTTTGCATATAATAACAGTAATGTGTCTCTTTAGTCGTCACTCCCAATAGCTACTGCATCGTTCATGAGAAAACGAGTCATCTGGATCATCGTCATGGCCCTTGTCTCGGCCTATGGACTCCTCTCATGGGTGCAATACGAATACTATGGTCGCGTGCTTGAACTGCGCACCGAGGGGATTCGCAATCAGATGAAGGAAGCGATGGGCGAGGTGGCAGAAGAGCTACAGGTGCGTGAGCTGATACGCTACCTCAATAAGGGACTCAATCGCAAGAATGACCGCTTTGAGGACAGCGAGTTCCTTCCGACCTCTGTCGCTTCGTTCGATATCTGGACGCGCACCAAGCTTGATACCCAGATCGTCCAGCGGGCTCTGGATAGGGAGAACATCTACCTGAAGATGCCACACAAGGGGAATACGAGTCGTGTCGACTACCGTCCGTCCGACCGCCTTGTACACGCCTACTTCTCCAACGTCCATGCGCTCGACCGCTACATCCTGAAGTATCTATACGATAGCTACAACAAGGATAGCATCCCGCAGATGGTGAATGTGCGTCTCTTGAAGAGCCTCATCCGTGAGCATCTGGACAACAAGGATCTCTGCGGGCCCTACATGATGTCGCTACATGACTACCAGGGGCGTACGCTCTATGAGTACATCCCCCCAGCGATGGTCAATGCCAAGCGATGGGAAGAGCGCAATACGGTGGTGCAGTATCTCTTCGTGCCGACTGATGGCTCTGAGATGGACCGCCCCTACATGAAGGTCACGCTTGACGCCACCCCCACGAAGTCGGAGGTGCTTCGGCTGGCGTTGCCCAGCTTCATCTCCACAATCATCGTGCTTGTCCTCGGCTTCTCCGCCCTCGGGGTCCTTCTCAAGCACATGAGCTTCTCCTCGCAGCGCACGAGCTTCATCAACAATATGACGCATGAGCTGAAGACGCCTGTGAGTACTATCCTCCTCTCCAGTCAGTCGCTGGGGCAGTCACTTGCCGAGCGGGGCGACCTCACGCCGCGAGCTCAGAGTGCACTGGATATCATCGGGCTGGAGGCGCAGCGTATGAAGTTCCTCATCGACAAGGTGCTGCAATTCTCGCTGCTGGACGGAGCTTCGGGGCGCTTCTCGCTGGAGCCCTTGGACGTCAATGAGCTGCTCTTGCCCGTAGCGGAGATTTATACCTTCCACGCCCAGCAGCGTGGCGGAGACTTGGAGCTGGACCTGGATGCCCTGAATACGTGGGTGCAGGGAAATCATATTCACCTCTCCAACGTCTTCTTCAACCTCCTCGACAACGCGGTCAAGTACAGCCGCCCCGATGTGCCCCTGCACCTGGCGATCCGTACTGCTGACGAAGACGGCAAGATCCGTATCACCATCGAGGATAATGGGATCGGGATGGAGAAGCGCGAGCTGAAGCGTGTCTTCGACCGCTTCTACCGCGTTACCTCCGGCAAGCGCCACGACGTGCGTGGCTTCGGCCTGGGGCTGGCGTACGTGACCTCCGTCATCAACCAGTGTGGCGGTACGATCACTGCCGAGAGTGAGCTGGGTGTGGGGACTAAGATGATCATTCGCCTACCGGCCTCTGAGCCGGAGTAGTGCTACCAAACGGTTTGCGTTACCTACCTATATAGTATATAGATTAAAAACTACGACAGCTAATAGATTAAAGACTATGGACGAACCATTAAAGATCCTCCTCTGTGAGGATGAAGAGAACCTCGGGACCATCCTTCAGGAGCTCCTGCAGAGTAAGAAGTTCGCCGTCACGCTCTGTACTGATGGTGACCAGGGATGGGAAGCCTTCAAGAGCGCTAAGTACGACCTTTGTCTCCTGGATATCATGATGCCTAAGCGTGATGGTCTCACCCTGGCAAAGGACATTCGTAGCCTCTCGGCCGACGTACCCATCATCTTCCTCACCGCCCTCGGTATGCGAGAGAACATCCTCGAGGGCTTCCGCTCTGGGGCTGACGACTACATCACCAAGCCCTTCAGCATGGAGGAGCTCCTCCTGCGTATCGAGGCGATCCTGCGCCGCACGATCAAGCACGAGGGCGAGAAGGAGCCCCAGCGCGTGTACCAGCTCGGGCGCTATATCTTCAATACGACGACTCAGACGCTCTCCCTCGGCGAGACGTCACGTCGCCTGACGACCAAGGAGTGCGAGCTGCTCTCGCTGCTCTGTCTCTTCGCCAATCAGACGCTCGAGCGTAGCCATGCGCTCAACGTCATCTGGGGGCTCACCGAGCCTACTGGCGGGCATGAGAACTCCTTCAGCCAGCGTAGTATGGACGTCTATGTGACGAAGCTTCGTCGCATGCTCGATGCTGATCCTCGCGTCGAGATCAAGAACGTCCACGGTAAGGGATACAAGCTCGTCATCCCCACTGAGGCGTAGGCACGCCCCCTCTTGGGCTCCGCCCACTACTCATCAGACAGCTACACATCACTTACCTCCCCCTTGGCCGCCTTCCTTCGGCGGGTATCCTCCGCGATATCTGCCGTAGGAGAGTGGCCTATTATCCATAAAGAATTGAATGATGAGTAAAAAGAATAAGCCCATCTCTGCCAAGAAGGGGAAACCCTCCAAGCAAGGCACAGACAAAGGGCAATCCATAAGTAAGCGGGATATCCTCCGCATCGCACGCCTGGTATTTGAGCAGAATGATGGGCGTGTACTGACCTACAAGCAGGTCTGCCATGCCTTCGGTAAGACGAATATGGGGCAGAAGCGCGCCATCTACCAGACGCTCGTCTCGATGGCCGAAGGTGGCGAGATCCAGGAGCTGGAGCCCGGACGCTTCGTCCATGGTGGCCTCTCGAAGGAGCGTCTCGAAGGGCGCTTCGACTATCGTGCAGGCCGTGCTTCCTTCATCCCCGATGACCCCGAAATCGATACCCTCCCCCTCTCTGATCGTGCGCTCTCCAATGCCCTGCATGGCGACCGTGTCGCCGTATCCTTCGTGCGTACCCGTCGCGGGGAGTACAAGCGTGTGCAGGTCGTCGAGATCCTGGAGCGCCGTGAGGCGACCTATGTCGGGCGTCTGCAGATCTCTCGTGGCTATGCCTTCTTCGTCTCGCTCAATAAGGAGCTACGCCAGGATGTCTTCATCCCCGAGGATAAGACTATGGGTGCGACGGGCCATGATAAGGTCGTCGTACGCATCACCGACTGGGACCGCAAGAGCAAGAACCCTCGCGGGGAAGTCGTCGATATCCTCGGTAAGGCCGGCGACAACTCTACGGAGATGCACGCCATCCTCGCTGAGTTCGGCCTCCCCTATAGCTATCCCGAGGCCGTAGAGAAGGCTGCCGAAGCACTCTCTGCCGAGATCACCGAAGAGGAGCTCGCACAGCGTGAGGACTTCCGTGGGGTGCTGACCTGCACCATCGACCCGCGTGATGCAAAGGACTTCGACGACGCCCTCTCCTTCCGCTCGCTTCCTGAAGGGGGCTACGAAGTAGGGGTGCATATCGCCGACGTCAGCCACTACGTCCAGCCTGGTAGTATCATCGATGATGAGGCCTACAAGCGTGCTACCAGTGTCTACCTCGTGGACCGAACGATACCTATGCTCCCTGAGCGCTTGAGCAACTTCCTCTGCTCGCTCCGCCCTGACGAGGATAAGTATGCCTACAGCTGTATCTTCTCGCTAGACGAAGAGGCACAGCTCCGCTCAGCACGCATCGCTCGCACCGTCATCCGTAGCCAGCGCCGCTTCACCTATGAGGAGGCGCAGGAGATCATCGAGACGGGGAAGGGTGACCATGCAGAGGCTATCCTGACGCTCCACCGCCTGGCGCAGAAGCTCCGTGCTCGCCGCTTCGAGGTGGGGAGTATCGCCTTTGATCGCCCCGAAGTCCGCTTCGAGCTGGATGAAGAAGGCAAACCCCTCTCTGTATATATCAAGGAGAGCAAGCCCGCTCACCAGCTCATCGAGGAATTCATGCTGCTGGCGAACCGTACGGTCGCCGAGCGTATAGCCGAGCCTGCTCGCAAGGATATCAGCCCTGCCCTTCGCCTGGGCCGTGGCGGTAAGCCTGCCTTTGTCTACCGTATCCACGAGGCGCCCGATGAGGAGAAGCTCCGTTCTTTGGCCGACTACGTGCGTCGCTTTGGTTACAAGCTCAAGGTCGAGGGCGGAAGCTCCGTCATCGCTAAGAGCCTCAATGCCCTGCTCGCTGATATCAAGGGTAAGCCCGAGGAGGATATGCTGACGATGCTCGCTATCCGCTCGATGGCTAAGGCACGCTATACCACGACGCATATCGGTCACTACGGCCTTGGCTTCGATAGCTATACGCACTTCACCTCACCTATTCGTCGCTACCCTGACTTGATGGTGCACCGCCTCCTCACACGCTACCTCATCGAGGGTAAGCCTTCGGCGGATGCCGCTGCGCTGGAGGATCAGTGTGACCATGCCTCCGAGATGGAGAGTGTGGCAGCCAATGCCGAGCGCTCCTCGATCAAGTACAAGCAGGTCGAGTACATGATCCCCCGCTTGGGTGAGGCCTTCACGGGCGTCATCACAGGGCTGGCTGACTGGGGCTTCTACGTCGAGCTGGAGGAGAATAAGTGTGAAGGACTGGTACCTGCACGTGATCTCTCCGATGACTACTACGTCTATGATGAGGCGAACTTCCGTCTCGTCGGGCGCCATACGGGCCGCACGTTCACCCTCGGTCAGCGTGTCGAGGTCGTCGTGGCGCAGGCCGATCTGGCACGCCGTCAGCTGGACTTCGCTCTGGATGAGCCAGAGATGAAGCGCCCTGAGCCCCGTCGTGCGCTGCGCCGCTATTAGTCACAGAAGGCGCACCGACCCCTATAAAAGCTAAGGCTTGGCCCCACTGATGTGGAGCCAAGCCTTATGCGTATATGCCTTCGTCAGGTGAAGGCTCTGGGAGTCTGTCCGCTCGTGGACTACATGTTCATCCCACCGCAGACGTGGATCGTCTGACCAGAGACGTAGCTAGAGAGGTCGCTCGCGAGGAAGGTAGCTACGTTAGCTACGTCCTCAGGCGTACCGCCACGGCGGAGGGGGATCTGTACTTCCCACTGCTTGCGCACTTCTTCAGAGAGTGCACCCGTCATATCGGTGATGATGAAGCCAGGGGCAATAGCGTTGGCACGGACACCGCGAGCGCCGAGCTCCTTTGCGATGCTCTTTGCTAGACCGATCATACCAGCCTTAGAAGCGGAGTAGTTCGCCTGACCTGCGTTGCCAGAGACACCGACGACGCTGGCCATGTTGATGATGCTACCGCTACGCTGCTTGACCATGACGGGGGTGACAGCGTGGATGAGGTTGAAGGCACTCTTGAGGTTGACGTTGATGACGAGGTCCCACTGCTCTTCGGTCATACGCATCATCAGCCCGTCACGGGTGATACCAGCGTTGTTGACGAGGACGTCGATACGGCCGAAGTCTGCGACGACTTCTTCGACGAGCTTGTGAGCATCTTCGAAGTTAGCTGCGTTAGAGGCATAAGCCTTAGCCTTGACACCGAGCCCTTCGAGCTCCTTGACGAAGGCTTCTACAGTCTCGTCGATCTTGAGGTCAGTGATCACTACGGAAGCACCTTCCTGTGCATACTTGAGTGCAATAGCGCGGCCGATACCACGGCCTGCGCCGGTGATGATGGCTACCTTGTTAGCAAGTAGATTCATTGTTTATCGTATTAAGTGTTGGATTCGTTGGGTACCTCTTCACTCTGGCGGATGCCGAAGAGCAGGAGGTGGCGTACTGCTGCGCGGATCTCCTCGACCGTGCCCTTGGAGCGGTAAGCCCCGCTGATGAAGGGGACTTCCATACCCTTGACGATGTTCTGCAAGAGGTAGGCCGTGAGGCGCGTGTCGGGGACGTGGAAGAGTCCACTTTCCTTCCCCTCCTCGAGGAGCTCGCGGAGCTGGCGGATCTCCTTCTCGTCGAAGGCTGCGCGGGAGTTCTCTACGAGCCAGATGTCACGGAAGAACTCGGCACGGAGCGAGCCATTGCGCAGGACCAAGTCCTTCATCTTGTCCAGATGCGTCAGGAGCATCGTCAGGATCTTGTCCTCGGGTGAAGCGGGGAGGCGGCGGATCAGCTCCAGGTCGTGCCATAGGCGCTCGAGCTCGCGCTCGATGACGGCGTGGAAGATCTCATCCTTGTTACGGAAGTAGGTATAGAGCGTACGCCGGCCCTTCTTCGAAGCGTCGGCAATATCGTTCATCGTCGTGTTGGTGAACCCAACCCGAGCGAAGAGCTGCCGAGCCACCTCGATCATGAGGTCTTTTGTCTTGACAATAGTAGCCATGCGTAGCTGTCTCTGTATCCTTATCTATATTAATTTATGGTGTACCTCGTGAGGGTATTCCCCTCTGAAGGTACGGACAAAGTTATGAAAAATTGCGCAAAAGTGCCCGATGCGTGCAATGAAGCAGTCGTATCTCCCTCTGCATTCACCCCAAAGAGGTAGGGGAGTGCGCTCGGCATCCTGCCTCTTTGCTACCACGTCTCTATATTGCTTGCTCCGCGACTCTGCGAGGGGTGAAAACGTAACCTATATGGGTCGGTGAAGCAACCTATATGAGTACGTAGGTAGAGCTATATATAGGATGGCGAAGTGACCTCTATTAGGTTGTTGCTCTGCGTAGGGATAAAAGTTGTGGACGAGAGGCAGATAAGTTTGGACTACGTACGTGGCTCTAATATCTACGTACGTGGATATTTGGATTGACATGCCTGGTCTTTAAGACCACGTACATAGATAGAAGAAAACCACTACGGGAAGGCGCTTTTTTCTTCACGAAAACAGTTCTTTTTCCTCCTCTGGATAAGATGAATACTCGTGATAAGGCGAAGGGCTTGTGTGTCACTTCGGAGAGGTATATCGGAGAGCTGGGCGTGTGATACCTTAGCAGAATAAATAGCGGGAAGGACTAGCGAAAACAGGCTCAAATAGTTAGCGCGTGACCCTCCCCCGAGGGGGAGAGCCACGCGCTAACTGTATCGTATCGTCGGGCGGACTTAGGCTCAGCGCTTGCTGAAGCGGACGACACCCTGGGGCGTGCGTGCGAGGTACATACCTGCGGGGAGGTTGCCTACGGGGATGGCCTGCCCTGCCGTGTAGTGCTCGATGGTGAGCATGAGCTGACCTGTGAGGCTGAAGATATCTACGCGTCCGCTCACCGTGAGATGGATCTCCGTGGTGGTGGGGCTGGGATATGCCTTTAGTTCGCCATCCGCCTCGGGGGTAGGCGTGGGCTGAGGTATAGGCTGGGGCGTGGGTTGGGGCACGGCTACCGTGAGAGGTAGGCGGAGGTAGACGGTCTTCCCTCCCTGACGCTGGCTGATGATGAGCGAGGTCGAGCCCGTGGCCTTCGCTGTGAGGCGGAGGTTGCTCCCACTGAGGGTCGCCATCACAGTCTCTTCGCTCCCAGCCGCCATGAGGGTATAGGCAGGGCGAGGGGAAGCGCTGGGCGCAAGACCTGCGTCGGTGAAGACCTTCGTCAGGTCAAGGGTCTCCGTGCTCTGTGGAACGAGGGTGCGGGGTGCGATGTCCTTTGCAGGTACTTCACTCCCGAAGTCATCAAGACAGAAGTAAGCCGGGATGGTCGTGCCTCCATTGGCTACACGTGAGCCCTTCATCGTGAAGCGCACGACATCGGTCTCTCCGAGAGCAGAGAGGTCGACCCATTGCCAGGTGTCTATCGTGTAGTGCTCCTTCGGGTCGGTGCTACGGTAGTCGATGAGGGGGATCTCAAGGCTCTTTGTGCCCGTGCTATTGCTGGCGATGAGGAGCAGGTAGTCCCCCTGATGGAAGGGCGCATCTGGCTCACTGCCCATCTTCGTACCTGTCTGGGTGACTTGCTTGACCCAAGCGGTATTCGTGACATAGGTGCCAGGGATGACCGCAGGCCCTGTGTGGGTGGTGCGGAGCTCGGCTGGCTGGCGATAAGCATAGGCTACGGCATAGTTCTTGGAGCCATTCACGCCATGCCCGACTGCACTATTGAACTGGTCGGGGAAGAGTGAGGTGAAGGTCGTCTTTGTCTGGTCGGAGTAGGCGAAGCCCATCCACGTGCGCAGTGCGGGTGCATTGCTACAGGCGAAGGAGTAGCTCCCGCTATAGAAGGTCGAGGAGATGAAGTCGGAGCCCCTAGCTTCCAGCTCGCCGTACCACGCCGTCTCAGGCTCGAGGCCGAGATCGTCGAAGGTAGCGATAGCAGGCTTCCCACCCGAGACCTTGAGGAGGAGCTGGCTCTTCACCTTCTGCTCCCAAGCATCGGTCACCTCGAGCGTCAGGTGCTGGGTGCGCTCAGCCTTCATGCTGTAGGTCGCTTCCTTCCCTACGACCTCCCCTGCTGCGGTACGCCATACATAGGAGTAGGGCCATACACCGCCCTCGGCATCATGCTGGAGAGCGATGGTCTCACCAGCGCGAGAGGTGAAGGTCTTCGGGGTGAGGCGGAGTGGCTGTGGCTCGGCAGTGAAGTCATCGATACCTGCCTTGCCTTCGCTCTGGATGATGAGCTCGGTGAGTTCGCCGAGGTCACGCAGACTGACGTAGCGCCATACGCCGCTCGTCGAGGGAAGAGTCTTCGTCTGATCGCCATCGGCTCCACCCTTAGCCGTGAGGCGTACGGGTGCATCACTCTGTAGGTAGAAGCCCGTGAGCTTGGTGGGTACTGTAGTGTGTGTGGGGGTGATGGTCACCGTGCTACTACATTCGAGGGCGCGATGGCTCCCCGTCGTGTAGGGCTTCTGAGGCTCGTAGACCTTCCCACCTACGAAGCGATAGGTACCGCTGACGAAGTCACTCGTCCCGACGGCTACGCTCTCGAAGTCTGCCACCTCCGAGGGGAGGGCATCGGTAGAGAAGTCGTAGGTGAGGGCTGCTGAGGCGAACTGCCCCGACAGATCGCGGGGGAGGAGGTAGAGGCGATAGGCCGAGTGCCCATCGAGTGCGGGAAGGGTGAGGCGGCTGACCTGATTGGGGTAGAGATTGACCTGTAGCGTCGAGGCCTTGAGAGCCTCCAGCGTAGGAGCCGTATCAGACTGCTTGAGCACCAGGCAGAAGAACTGCCCGAAGTCGGTGGCCTTGATCTCCAGCACGGGATGATCCGCCGTGAGGTTGAGGGGCTTGGGATAGCCCGTGGCCAGTGCGGGGAAGCCGTGCGTCGTCGCTTCGTAAGCCCCGACGGCGGCATCCGTAGCGGGGTGCTTCGTGCCGACGATATCGGTAGGTACCTCGGGGAGAGCACGCGCGAAGGTGAGCGCACTGAACTCCTGTGGGAGGAGGCTCTCACGAGGAGCTGCGAAGTCCACTCGTGCGATGCGGCTCGAGGTGTCCTTCATGCGGCTCGTCCATTCGGCGAGGTCAAGGGCGCTATCTCCGAGTAGTGCGAAGTCGCTGCCTGCCGTGTAACTTACGTTGTCCGTGAAGGTAGGATCGACGAGCGTGATCTTCGCCGTGGTCTTGTAGATAGAGCCAGGGGTGAGGTTCTGCCAGAGGTTGTTCTTCACCTCGAGCTTTGAGATGGTACCCTGCTTGCGCGACTGGAAGTAGACAGGTGCCGTGGACTTGTCGGTGCGAGTGCCTGAGATGAGGACGGAGTTGTGCAGGAGCTTGATGTCCGTGAGGTTCTCATCGGTGAAGTAGAAGGCGTAGACCTCACGGAGACTCTGCGGTGCATCGAGGATGATCTCATTCGAGGCGAAGAGGCTGGACTTGTGCTCGATCTGCGCATGCTCCGTAGTGCGTCTGAGGTAGATGGCTTGTACGGCGGTCGTCGTCTCGGAGAAGTCCATGAGGTGGATGCGGTTCCCGACGACGCTCACCCCTTCGCCGAGGGTGAGGTCCATCGCCTGATAGTCGCGTGCCGCCTTGCCCGAGGCGAGGATGCGGTTGGCGCGTACGGTCATGTCGGGGATACAGCGCAGGTAGATACTCTTCGAGCCCTGACCCTCAAGCGTGTTGCCCTCGATGGTGATGACGCGCTGTGTGGGGAGTGCGATGTTCGAAAGTCCGTCGGCATAGATCGCGCTGTACCCACCGATGAGGTGCGAATTGCGCAGAGTTAGGAAGTCGTTGTTGGGCGAAGGCTGGTTGCCGCGTGCCGTACGGATGAGCGCCATGTCACCCTCGTTGTACAGTGTGGTGCGGGGAGCAGAGAGCTCACAGTCGTCAATGGTGAGATGCTGGCTACCATTGCGGACGAGTAGGAGTGCTGGCGCATCACTCTTCTCTGACGTGAAGGTAAGCGCGCGGAGTGTGACGTAGTCTGCCCCTTCGACGTTGAAGTAACCTGGCTTGTTGTCGCCGTAGTCTACCTTGCGGTAGTGTGTGTTGGTGAGGGTCACTTCGCCACGACGACCCGAGATAGGCTCGATGGTGAGGGTGTTCGTCTCGGACAGCCCTGCGATATCGGGCAAGGAGAGCGCCTCATCATAGGTGCCAGCACTGAGGAGTAGGCGCACGGGACCATCGACACCACGGCTGACAAGATCCTGGATGGCGGCGGTGAGGGTGGTGTAGTGCATGCCTCTGCGCTCGCCGATGGTGAAGTCTCCGTGCATGCCTTCGTGGAGGTCGATGGCAGCTGTCGGGGGCGTCGTGATCGCACGCTCCTCACCGCCTGCGGTGATGCTACGGGGCGTGATGGTGATGCGGGCGCCTGCTGGAGCGGTGGCATCTACATCAGCTGCGAGGAAGAAGTAGTACGTACCAGGCTTGTGGTAGTCTGTCGTACCCGAGAAGCGCTCCCCACCCGTGGCGTAGAGCTTCGCTGTAGAGAAGGCTTCGGAGGTCTCAGTGGCGTAGAGGTTGAGCTTTGCCCAAGCGCTGCTTCCCTGAGCAAAGAAGGGGGCAAAGTCAATGTGCTCTATGCTCAGCGCGCCTTGGTCTCCCGTGACGGTGACGGCGAGCTTCATCAGAGGGACGTCCTTAGCACCCCTCATCAGGCGGGTATCTTGGATCGCCTCGGCCTTGACCTCCGTGACGTGCAGCGGGATGGGGCGCTCAGAGCTGACCTCGATATCCCAGCCATCATCGCTGGTCTTGCTGGTGAAGGTCACCGTCATCGAGCCGTCGGGTGCAGTGGAGATGAGCTCGGGGAGGTCGCGCTTGTAGCCTGAGAGCTTGGTGATGAGCTTGTCTTCGTTGGCCTCCTTCCCGTGGTAGAAGCTGAGGTAGTCTACACGGCCGAGGCGGAGCTGGCGTATGTGGCAGTGGATGACTTCACCCGCACGAGGGACGAAGTGCACAGTGCCCTTGAAGGAGCGTGGGTACTTCCCCGTGGGTCCGCCATTATCATAGAAGGAGAGTGGGTTGGTGACCTCGATGGTCGTCTCACCGGCTGCCATCGAGAGGAGATTGCGGGTGATGCGTCCTCCTTCGGGGTCGGGGCTCTCAATCGGGACGGTCTCTCCTGAGAGTGTGATCTCGGGGAGAGCAAGGTCAAGCGTCAGACCTGCTGCGACTCCCTGAGCGATGTCTGCAGCTATGTAGTAGTAGCTCTTGCGCTCGGGGAGTGTCTGAGCTACCGTAAGGGGCAGGGTGACGGTCGTCTCACCTGTGGGCGTGACGGAGCCAAGGAGCTTGGCTGAGCTGTAGGCCTTGGGGCTGGAGAGGGCGTAGAGGTAGAGCTTGGTGAAGGCTTGAGGTGCGCCCTTGAGCTGGAGCTTGATGGCCTCCAGCTTCTTGGGCTGAAGGCTGCCCTTCGTCTCAAGCGTGAGATCAAGGAACTCCAGACCAGTAGCACCTACGGGCGCTTCGGCGGTGGAGGCCTGTGTGACAGTAGCCGAGACGAGTACCATAGGTTGGGGCTGCTGGCTGCGTACGGTAGCCTGCCAGCCTGACTTCTGTCGGCCTGGGATGGTCTCCTTGGGATTGAAGACGACGGTCAGTGCACCGTCCGAGCTCGTTGAATGGATGAGCTTAGGCCCGTCCGCATTCATCGTCTCTTCGTCAAGGCGCCATAGGAGCTTGCCCGTACGCCCCTGACCAGCATAGATCTCGAAGACCGCCTTCGTCCCATACTTACTCTTCTCGTAGAGGACATCGAAGGACTGGAAGTCCAGCTCGACTACCTCGCCTGTCTTGGCTGGGAGGAAGGTCGTGACTTGGTCGGTATTGCCTGGAGCATAGCGCCCAGCGCTCATCGTCGGAGCGAAGGTCCAGTCCGAATATACGTTGATGACCTGGGGCTGACCCTCGCGACTGCGGCAGACGTTGTCGAGGATATATGGGGTGGGGGTGGGGAGGTTGAGCTGCTTCGTCTCGCCTGAGAGGACTGCGGTGCGTGCGGTGAGGCTGAGCTGATCACCCGTGTGAGCCTTGGCAGAGATGTCGCCCGTGAGGAGGAAGGTGTTGTCTCCGTAGTTCAGCTCGAGGGGAGCGGAGAGCTGGAGGCGCACCTGATCGCCCGTGACGGTCGCCTCGCCTATGCGGTTGGTGGTGAGGGCTTGCTCGCCACGATAGAGGATAAGACGCTCAAGGGCGCCTGTGCTCGTGCCTTGGGTGGAGAGCTCCAGCTCTGAGAGGGTGAGGGCGGGGCTCACGCCTTCGGTGTGGAGGGTGAGAAGTAGAAGGGGCTTGTCGTGCTCACCTGCTGCGCTCTTTACCTTCTCTGTGGGAGAGGTCGCCGAGGCTGAGGCGAAGGTCATCGGGCTGGGGGTGATGGCCTCGACGCGTGCGACGAAGCCGTCCTGCGGAGTCCCCGTGATGCTCTTCAGTGAGACGGTCAGTGAGCCATCGTCCTCGCTGGAGATGAGGCTAATGGGCGTCTGCTCGTTGAGGAGCTCACGCAGAAACTTGGTTGAGGAGGTGCTGCGTCCGTTGTAGACGCGTAGTAGGTCGTTCTTCGGCTTGTAGGTATGGAAGAGCTTAAGGCTGGTGAAGGTCACCCGTATGCGCTGTCCCGCTTGCTTGGGGACGAAGGTCACGTAGCCCTCAAAGTTGGGACTGATCTTCTTCGTGGGGCCACCATCGTCGTAGAAGTCAAGTCCTGTGCTGCCTACCATGACCTCACGAGGGCCTGATACCATGTAGACGGAGCCCTCGGGCTCGGCCGGTATGGGGGTGTCATCGGAGGTCTTGGCTACGCTCTTCACTTCGGCTGTCCAACCCTTACCTGCGGGGTTGGCTCCGATGAAGACGAAGGTCAGCGCCCCATCAGCTGTCGTGGAGTGGAAGACATGACGGGAGAGATCACTACCTCGGAGTACATAGAGCTCGGGGACATTCGGCTTGGTGTAGGTGATCTCATCATCATCTTCGTCGCCCCCGTCACTCTTGACGAGCTCTTGCTTCCCCTCGTAGACATAGAGGGTGGCCTGCTTGAGGTCAAGCTCGGAGAAGTCGACCTCGATAGCTTGCCCATACTTGGGGGTGAAGGTGACGGCGGCGATGCCCAGAGGGTGGGCATTCTTAGTTGGCCCGCCTGAGTCATAGAAGGTCTCTGTCGTCACGACTTGCTTCGTCTCGTGCCGCCCGTAGATAGCTGGCATGTGCACCTGGGCACTAAGTCCCAACTGAGAGAAGAAGACGCACAACAAGAACAGCGGTAAAAGACGTCTCATCGGCGTTGGTTGTAAGGAGAGTTAATCAAGTATCAAGGCATAGACTTGGGTAAGCCTGGTCTTGGTCTTTGGTTTTATACGGAGCAAACTTACGGAGAATCGTGGAGATAGTCAAAGGGACGGGCTTCTGCAAACAGCCCCGAGGAGGATATCAAGGTGCCATCCTCTCGATACAGCCCTTGCGATATGTGGCCTCATGATTGTAGAGGTGTGTAGGCAGGGCTCGGGAGGTCGCTGTGCAGATGACTACAGGTCTGTGCTCTGACGACTATTAGTCTGGAGTCGAACGACTATTGTAGGTTGTTGCTCTGTGTAGGGATAAAAGTTGTGGACGAGTGGCAGAAAAGTTTGGGCTACGTACGTGGCTCTAATATCTACGTACGTGGATATTTGGATTTATGTGCCTGGTCTTTAAGACTACGTGCATAGATAGAAGAATACCACTACGTGAAGGCGCTTTTTTCTTCACGAGAAGGACACTTGTAGTCCCGCTTCTTATCACTGCAAAGCAGTGGAATGTGTCATGAAAGGCGTCAATAAGAGAGCTAAAGTTCTTAAAAATAGTGTACCTTTGTAAGCCTTCATCCAGCCGTATGCATAGCGGAATGGGCGAAAAGAGTGCGCAATAAGTATTAACAATCATAGATTTATAAGGAACTAAATGAGCAAGTACGTAGGGAATCTTATCCCCCACACCTTCTTCGTGACGAAGGGTAGCGGTGAGTCGGATCTGGAACTTCACGCTGGGTCATACCACATGGCTCTGCATGATGCTGGGATCTCTGACTTTAATATCATGGTCTATTCGTCCGTGCTGCCCGCTACGGCCCACATTGCTTCTATGGATGAGATCGACCTGCCTCCCTTCGGCTCTGAGCTGAAGACTATCCTGGCTGTATCGCACGGTCAGCAGGACGAATTCGTCTCTGCAGGTGTCGTCTACGCATGGATGTATGCTGATGAGAACTTCGATAAGAAGGTCGGTGGTCTGGTCTGTGAAGTTAGCGGCCGCTACCGCATCGAGGAGCTCGAAGCTCGTCTGATCCGTGTGATCAACGACCTGCACCAGAAGACCTATGGTCACTACTACCTCGGCGAACTGAACTTCGTCACCGAAGGGATCACGATCGAGAAGCGCTATGGTACGGCTCTGGCTGGTCTGTGCTTCATCGACTTCCAGCAGCCTGAGGTAGAGCCCGTAGAGCGTCACTTCTAAGCGACCTCTCGGTCTCGCCTGCGACTTCATGATAGAGTCGCACGGACATAAAAGCCACGAGCTTCAGCATCCCACGCTTGGTGGGGCTGAAGCTCGTGGCTTTTCTATGTAGTCGGGTAGCGAGGGCTACCGCAGAATGGCTTAGAGGATGTTGAGCACCTGCTCCTTGATCTGCTCAAGCTCGTCCTTCATCTTGACGACGAGCTGCTGCATCTCGGCTTGGTTGCTCTTCGAGCCCATCGTATTGATCTCACGGCCGATCTCCTGTGCGATGAAGCCGAGGGTCTTACCCTGACCAGGCTGATCGGCGTTGAGTACCTCGATGAAGTAGCTGAGGTGATGCGCCAGACGTGACTTCTCTTCGTTGATGTCGAGCTTCTCGATGTAGTAGATCATCTCCTGCTCGAGGCGGGAGTTGTCATAGCCACCCTGAGGGGCGATCTTCGTGAGGCCCTCTTCGAGACGCTGACGGATAGCGGCGATGCGCTCAGCTTCGGGGAAGGTGATCTCCTCAAGCAACGAGCTGATCTTCGCGATACGTGAGGCACAGACCTCGTGGAGCATCTTCCCTTCCTGCAGGCGGAAGGCTTGTAGCTCCTCTACAGCCTGGCGGGTGGTGGCGCGGACGACGTCCCACTCCTCCTTACTGACCTCGGTCGTGCGACTACTTTCGCTATCCATGACGCCAGGGAGACGCAGCAGGGCGACGGGGTCAATGGGGAAGTCCAGCCCTGACTCTGTGCGGAGCGTCTGGAGCTGATGGACGTACCCGAGGAGGGCTTCCTTGTTGATGGGGGTAGTGTTGCCCTCGAGGGCGTCATCCTCCATTGTGATGGTGAGATCGATCTTACCACGCTGCAGGCGATCGGTGATCAGCGAGCGGAGCTCCAGCTCGCCCTCGCGGTAGGCGGAGGCAATACGTGCCGAGAGGTCGGCCTGCTTGCTATTGAGAGACTTGATGGCGACGGTGATGGTGCGGCTACCGAAGCGAGCCGAGGCCTTCCCGAAGCCAGTCATGGAGTGTATCATACGGGTGTTTGCTTTTATTCGCGGGCAAACATACGAAATATTCGTGAGTTAGCCCGCCCAGACTCACGCTGTGAGCGCCTTAGAAGAGAATACCGAACTTGAGAGATACCCCGCCTGAGCTACCCCAATACTTGTCGAAGTAGCGGCTGGAGTTGAACTCCTGATAAGCGTAGCCCAGGCTGATCATGAAGCGGTTGACGACGATACCCCCTGAGAGTGCGAAGTAGAAGCCGTGCAGCCCCGAGTGAGTAAGGCCGATGGAGTACCCAGGCTTGATGTCGAGGAAGGGCTTGACGACGGAGTTCGTGGGGAGCGTCGCACGGAAGTTCACGAAGAGGGGAAGCATCCAGAAGGTGTCGCGGTGCTTGTGAGAGAAGTAGCCGTTGAAGCCCAAGCCCCCGCCGAGGAAGATCGTGGGGCTGACGAGCGTACCGAAGGAGCCGAGTAGCTCCATACGCCCGAGACGCTCAGCGGAGGTAAAGCCCAGCTCCAGCGTCCCGGAGTAGTAGGGGGCTGAGCCGCCACCATAATAGCCTCGGCGACGTGGTGCGGCCTCGGCGAAGCTCATCAGGTAGTCGCTCTCCGTGCTGACGGGAGCTTCGCTGAGCTCTACAGTGGGCTCCTCGTGCTGTGTGCTGATGGTCGTGAGTGCTTGGCTCTCGACGGACTGCGCCTGTGCCCCGATGCTCATCGAGCTGAAGAGGAGGGCAGCGGTGAAGATCATCTTCTTCATGTGTGGTGTCTTGTTAGCAGTGAAGTGTCTTACGCTCCCTAAATGCCTGCGCAGAGCGAAGGCTGGAGCGGGAGACACGTGTACCATTAAAACGAGCGCACTTCTCCGCTCGGTATGTGGGCGCTACTTCTATACCCGTATTAGAAGCGGTCAGAATGCCCTCTGTTGCTACTTCTCTTATAGATGTAGAAGCGGTAGCACGGGGGATTGTTGTACTTTTGGGCACCGCTCCCACGACGGGAGACGGCAGTAAACGACTTCATCCAAGAGCAAGTAAGCCGATGGCAAAGCAACAAAAGTGGTACGTCGTCTGGGCGGGACATGAGCCAGGGGTCTATGAGACCTGGGCGGAATGTCAGCGCCAGACGCAGGGCTATCCCAAGGCCCTCTTCAAGTCCTTCGAGAGCCGTAGTGAGGCTCTGCGAGCCTATGAAGAGGGCTTTCAGGGCTTCTCCCGTCGCCACCGTGCCCCCTCGGGGATGGAGAGTAGCACAGAAGCTCCCATCGAGGAGGCGCTCGCTGTCGATGCTGCCTGCTCAGGCAATCCAGGTGTGATGGAGTACCGCGGTGTGTACCTGCCCTCGCGTCGGGTCATCTTCGAGATGGGGCCCTTCCCTAAGGGAACGAATAACATCGGGGAGTTCCTCGCCATCGTGCATGCACTGGCACTCATCGAGAAGCAGGGGCTCTCGCAGCTCGTCATCTACTCCGATAGCCAGACGGCCCTCGGATGGGTACGCAAGAAGCGCTGTAAGACCCTTCTGGAGCGCACGGCTGAGACGGCTCCGCTCTTCGACCTCATCGAGCGTGCTGAGCGCTGGCTCCAGACGCATACCTACACGACACCCTTATATAAGTGGGATACCGTCCGCTGGGGCGAGATCCCCGCTGACTACGGTCGCAAGGGCTAAGCACCCTTATTTCTTCCGGCACTATTTATACCTTTGTAGGCGAAGTCCATGGACACTTTGCCCGTGGACATATGGCTTGCCCCTCTATAATACCAAGGGGAGAGCCCCCTATGATGCGCATGAATAGCTCAAGTATTCCGCTCTTTTCCCGAGCGCTATCCCTGATAGGAGCCCCACTTCTACGTGTAGGTGCCCTGATCCCTACGCATCTACTCCTTAGGTCTAAGCCAAAATTTACAATACCTCTAACACTAACTCACAAAACTCACAGCACATGGATGTATTAGGGTTCGTCAAAGAGTTCAACGGGATTCTTTGGAACAGCTTCCTGATGTACGCCCTTCTCGGCGTCGGCATCTTCTACACCATCTACCTCGGCTTCCCACAGATCCGCCACTTCAATCTGGCGATGAAGTATGCCTTCGGCCCCGCTATGCAGCGGAAGAAGGGCGAGGAGGGTAAGTCCAAGGTCAACTCCTTCCAAGCTCTTGCCACCGCTGTGGCTGCCCAGGTCGGTACGGGGAACGTAGCGGGTATCGCTACCGCCATCTCTATGGGCGGCGTCGGATCGATCTTCTGGATGTGGATCTCCGCCATCCTCGGGATGGGGACGATCTTCTCCGAAGCCGTCTTAGCACAGAAGTATCGTGAGGTCCGTCCTGGTGGTGCCATCGGAGGGCCTGCCTTCTATATCCGTGAAGGCCTCGGGCTCAAGTGGCTGGCGCTCTTCTTCTCGATCGCCTTCATTACCTATGTGGGCTTCACGGGAAGTATGGTGCAGGCTAACTCCATCACAGTCGCGCTGACGACGGCCTTCGATATAGAGCCTTGGGTCGTCGGTGTGGGTATCGCACTCATCGTCGGTATCGTCATCGTCGGCGGTCAGAAGCGTATCACCACGGTCGCTGAGCTCGTCGTGCCCTTCATGGCTATTGCCTATATCCTGGGTTCGCTCGTCATCATGTGCATCTATTTCGACCAGATCCCCCAGGCCTTTGCTGAGGTCTTTAGAGAAGCCTTCTCTACGAAGGCTGCTGCTGGCGGTGCTGCTGGTATCGCGATGAAGTATGCCATCCGCTACGGGGTCGCTCGTGGCCTCTTTTCCAACGAGGCCGGTATGGGTACCTCGCCCCACGCTCACGCTATGGCCGAGGTGAAGGACCCTGCGATGCAGGGCTTCGTAGCCATGTCGGGTGTCTTCATCACGCTCCTCATCTGTACCTCTACGGCGCTGGTCATCCTTCTGACGGGTGCGCATAAGCAGTCTGGGCTCGAGTCGACAGCGATCACGCAGGAGGCCTTCGATATGGTCTTTGGTAAGGCAGGTATCATCTTCCTGCAGGTGAGTATCTTCTTCTTTGCCTTCACGACGATCATCGGGAACTATATCTTCGGTGAGATGAATGTCCGCTCGCTCTTCGGCAAGGTCGGGGTCTATGTTTTCCGTGCCGTGGTCATCGGATCGGTCTTCGTCGGGGCGATCTTCGCTGTGACCTTCGTGTGGGAGATTACCGACACGGTGACGGGGCTGATGGTCATCCCGAATATCATTGCCCTCATCTTCCTCGCTCCACAGACAAAGGCTGCTTACAAGAACTTCCTCAAGAAGCGCTCTGCAGGCGAGCTCGACTAAGAAGCAATTCA